>JANOKR010000300.1:0-11092 GCA_031419315.1 Betaproteobacteria bacterium | reverse complement strand
GCTCGCGGCCTATTCACTGAACCAGAGTTTGCTCACGTCGTAGGGCACGGCGACCTTGCTCGCGCTGACGACTTCAAAGAGTTGCCACAGCCGCATCGGCGTGCGCGAGGCGCCGAGCACGAGCTTCTTGCCGTCGGCCTGTCTTTTGAGCCAGCTGATGAAGGCCGCGGCGTCAGGCGTCGGTGTTGGCCACTTCTCGACACGGCGGTAGAACTTCGGGTAGACCAGCGCGCCACCGGCGTGCAACGCATCGGCGGTGGGCACAAAACCGGTGGTCGTGGCGTCCTGCGCCCAGACCCCTTTTTTGGCCTTGCGTGCTTTGACCGCCGCGCTGGCAAAACGCACCGCATGCGACTCGTCGGTGTTGTCGTAGAAGGCCGGGAAGGCCCAGCCGCCCAAGGCCTGTTTGTAGTTTTCGCTGGCCCGGATATGTCGAAGCACCGCTTCGGCGGAAATCACCACGCCATGTTTGAAACCGGGGTTCTTGCGAAAGACATAACCCAGCGGACGCTGGTTGTGGTCCATGCCATGCGTGGCCAGCCAACCGGGTACGACCATCGTTGGCGCGCTGGCGCTGAAGTCGGTGTCGCTGAGGCCGAGCGCTGCGGGGTCGAAGCCCAGGCGCTTGAGCAGGGCGTCGCGTGATGCCGCGCCCATCGGTTGTGATTTCTCCGGCGCATCGATCGACTGCAGGCGGATATTTGACGTCTGCGCGCCGTCGGTGCTGACCGGCACGTTGGTTTCAACCGTGCCGGGGTCGTAGGCCGAGCGCGCGGCGAAGGCCACGGTATCGCCATCGGGCATCTGCCGCTGGCGGACCACGAAATAGCCCTTGAGCGTCAAGAAGGGCACACCACCGGCATTGCGAACTGCTGAAACGGCCATGATCAAAACTCCTTGTGTTGACGGGCTCGGGAATCAATCTGCACGCTGATCGACCGCGTTCTGTCGCCGGGTGAGCAGCCTAGTCGTTGTCCTTGGCCGCGGCCTTCTTCGCACTTGCCAGCAGCGGCGCTTCGAGGCTGTGCAGCTCGTCGATCAGGTCAGCCGGCGGCTTGGCTTGCACCAGCCGCCAGGCCGGCGGTGGCAGGGTGGACAGGTGCGTGTCGCTAAGCAGCTTGTCGCTGCGTTGCCACTGGAAGGCCATGCCGATGCCGAGTGACAGCGCCGCCAGGCCGGCGACGATGGCGTTGATGCGCCGCGGGTGCGCCGGCGCCACCAGGCGCAAGTGGTGGGCGAGCATTGCCGCACCAATGATCACCGCCAGCGGGCCGCGCAATCGTGCGATCCAGGCCGCGTCGAACATATAAGCCAGCACGCCGAGCAGAAGTTCGCTGACCGTGGCAACGAGCGCGTAACTCAGCACCACGCGCAGGTGCGGGCCGACGATGAAGCGGCGTGTGAAGAGCTTCGACGCCAAGCCCCACAGACTGGCCCAGAGCACCGCCGCCGCGACCACCGCGAGCAGCGGCGGCAGATAGGCTTCCCAGGTCGAATCCGGGTTGTTGGTGATCCACAGCGTCGCGCCGAGCCAGGCCAGCGCAGCGACCACCAGCGCCGGCGTCGCCCAGCGCGGCGGGCCCTCGGGTGATGCCACCAGCGCGACTTCGTCGGGCAGCGGGTCGTCCAGCGTGCGCACCCGCAGCACGGTCTGGCCGATGCGCCATTTGATCAACGGCGGCAGGGTCGTTTTTTCGCCGGCCGCCAAGTGCAGCCGGGTGCCGTGCGGACCCAGGCGCACGCCGTTGCGGCTGTGGCCAGCGGTGAGCACCAGCGCGTCGTGGCTGTCGATATTCAGCGTCGCGTGGTGCGCGGCCGCATGCGGGTCATGCAGCACCAGTTCGTTGTCCAGCGCGCGGCCGATGCGCACCGGCCAGCGCAACACGTCCAGCGTCTGCACAACACGGCCATCGCTGTCGAGCAGCTCGACCAGCGCGATGCGCGGCACGCTGCCGTCGAGCGCGGTGTTCAGTTCGGAGTCGGGCGCCGGATCCATGCAAAGCCTTGCAGATAGTGGTCGGTGAGTTTCATCGCCGCGGCAAAGTCGACGCCGCGGGCATCGAGGCGGCCCTGCACACCTTGGGTTGCGTGGTCGACGGTGGTCATCAACACCGACAGGTTGAACAGGCCGTCGAATCGTTTTAATGCCGACAGGCAGACGACGGTGCGCAGTGCGAGCCCGTCGCGGTCGACAAAACGCTCCTTGCATTGCGGCGCGGTGGCGGCCGGGCCGGTGTGGAAATTTTCGTTGCCAAAACTGTCGGAATACATGCGCGCAAAACGCAAGGCGCCCAGGCCCTGGCCGGCATAGGCTTCGTGGCGCACCGAGATCGCGCCGGTGAACAGGCGATCGCTGACGAAGATCACCTGGTCCATCGTGCAATCGCTGCGCTCGAACTCGAGGTGTTTGTTCTCGGCCGGTGAACTGCTGCCCCAGCAGCGCATGAAGGTTTCCTGCGGCACCGGGACCTGGTAACGCGGGTGGTTCGCGCTGCGCCAGGGCTGGGCCACAAACCGCTCGACGAGCGCGGCCTGGTGCTGTTTGAGCTGCAGCGTGATTTCAGGATGCGCGGCCAGGGTCAACGGCGCTGCGCTGCGGCCGCGCGCGAGCAGGCGCTGGGCATGTTCTGCGGGCACCAGAAAACTCACCTGCTGGCCGTCGCGGCGGGTGGCGACATTGATGCCGATGACACGCCCGGCTTCGTCGACCGCCGGGCCACCGCTCATGCCCGGGTTGAGCGCGCCGCCAAAGAATATCTGAGGCAGGTGGCTGCGCTCGACGAGGCCGTTGTAGGTGCCTTCGACGACCGCAAACCCGACATCCAGCGGGTTGCCCAGCGAGTAGATGCGCTCACCCTTGGCCAGCGGGCGATCGGTGGCACGAAAGGCCATTCCGGCGTTGGCGGCCGGATTGGCATCTGCTGCGGGCACGATGCGCACCAGCGCGAGATCATGGATGACATCGAAGGCGAGTAATTGCAGCGCCCCACTGCGGCCGTCGGCCGAGGTGTAGCTGAGGCGGTAACCCGCCGGGCGCAGCGCAAACTGGCTGACGACGTGGTAGTTGGTGATGACCAGGCCGGCGGCGCCATCGACGACAAAACCCGAACCGACCGAGGCCTGGCTGTCCTGCTCCTTGAGCAGCGTGCGCACTTGCAGCAGTTGCCCGCGAGTGGACTCGTAGATGCGCTGGCCGCTGGCCGACAGCGGCGCCAGCGCCGGCGCCGGTACCGCGGCCGCCGGCGCGGGTGCAGCAGATGGCGCCACCGGCGGGGCCGGCGCGGTCATGTTGGGAGCCTGTGCAAACGCGCCTGCTGCAAGTACCAAAGCGAGTACCAAAGCAACTGCCAAGGCGGCGACAAGGCCGATGCCGGCTCGCCCGCGGCCACGCCGGAAGAAAAAGTTCATCGGTGCATTCTAGGCAGTTGCCGGCGCTTGATGTCTGCGGCCACGAGCAGGTCGCTGGGTTCAGCGCCCCAACATGCAACCGCGTGTCAGCCGTCGTGGTGCGCCACGCCAATGCGCCTGCGGGTGCCGGCGTCAGGGTCGTAGACATTGAAGTCAGTCATCGTGCGGCCGTAAAGGTGCAGGCTGACGGCGCGTTGCCGCTCAGCCGGCACGCCAGTGACGTGGATGTGGTCGGGGTTGGGCACGAAGGTGCTGACGGCGCCCGGCGGCAGCAACACGACACTGCCGCGGGCGAGCACGATGCCTTCGTCGCGGCCGTCGTCGGGCGACAGGCGCACATGGCTGCGTTCTTCGAGCACCCCTTCGAGGATACCCACGACACCCCAACTGCCATGGTCATGCACCGGCGTCCACTGGCCGGGCAACCAGACCAGCGCATACAGCGACAGGCTGCCGTCGGGCGCGCTGTGCAACAGGTTGCGGGTGTAACCCTCGGGGCGGCTTTGCAGCTGCGTGGTGTCAATCCAGGAGCGCGCGCTGGTGGCAAGTTCCATCATCGGGCCGACCAGCGCCAGCACCGCGTCACAAGGTTGCAGACCCTGGCGGCCGCAGGCCAGGGCCTGGTCGAAAAACGATTGCAGCGGGCCGGTAGCGGGGAGATCGCTCATCTGCGCCTTGGTCACTCACGCGCGCCGTGGCGGCCGGCGCCAGCGGCAAAACGCGCCGCACCAGCCACGCCTTCTTCGAAGACGATGCGGTAGCCGGCGGCGCCTTCTTGCTGCAGCGCCTGCGCCAACGGCAAGTCCCACTGCGCGTAGGTCGATGCCCGATCAGCAAGCATGCAGGCCTGCGGAAATGCGGCGATCTGCGCCGCCAGTGCCTGCGCTGCAACAAGCGCATCGCCATCATCGACGACGTGGTTGACCAGGCCCATGCGCAGGGCTTCGTCGGCACCGACAGCACGCCCGGTGAGGATCAGGTCGAGCGCGCGCCCCATGCCGACGACGCGCGGCAGGCGCACGGTGCCACCGTCGATCAGCGGCACGCCCCAGCGGCGGCAGTAGACACCGAGCACGGCGCTCTTTGCGGCGACGCGCAGATCACACATCAGCGCGAGCTCCAGACCGCCGGCAACCGCATGGCCTTCGATCGCGGCGATGACGGGTTTGCTGAAGGCCATCCGCGTCGGGCCCATCGGGCCGGGCGCGGTGCCAGTCGGCTCGATCTGGTTGCGGCGCTCGATATCAGCGAGCGCCTTCAAGTCAGCGCCGGCGCAGAAGGTGCCACCTTGGCCGTGCAGCACGGCCACGCGCAGCGCGTCGTCGGCTTCGAAGTCTTCAAAGGCCTGCCGCAGCGCCAGCGCAGTGGGCCCGTCAACGGCGTTGCGCGCCGCCGGTCGAAACCAGGCGATCGTGCAGACCGGGCCGTCGATGCTCGTCTTGACGGCGCCGGTCATGGCTGGCCTTTGAAGGCTCAAGCTGCGAGCAACTGACGCAGCACAAACGGCAGGATGCCGCCGTGTTTGTAGTAGTCGACCTCGATCGCGGTATCGATGCGCAAGGTGACCGTGACGTTGCGCTTTTTGCCGTCGGCGCCGGTGATCACGAGCTTGGCGTCTGACAGCGGCTTGACCTCGTCGGCGAGGACGACATCGATGACGTCGCCAGCCGTGATGCCTAACGATTCCCATGAGTCGCCGGCCTTGAACTGCAAGGGCAACACGCCCATGCCGATCAGGTTGCTGCGGTGGATGCGCTCGAAGCTCTTCGCGACAACTGCCTTGATGCCGAGCAGCTGGGTACCCTTGGCGGCCCAGTCGCGCGACGAGCCGGTGCCGTACTCTTCGCCGGCAAAGACCACCGTCGGCACGCCGGCGGCGACGTACTTCATCGCCGCGTCGTAGATGGCCATCGTTTCGCCGCCAGGTTGATAGAGCGTGTAGCCGCCCTCGACCCGCGAGCCGTCGGCGGCCGCCGGGATCATCAGGTTTTTCACGCGCACATTGGCAAAGGTGCCGCGCATCATGACTTCATGGTTGCCGCGACGCGCGCCGTAGCTGTTGAAGTCGGCCTTCATGACGCCGTTGTCGAGCAGGTATTTGCCGGCCGGTGTGGTGTCCTTGAACGAACCCGCTGGCGAGATGTGGTCGGTGGTGATGCTGTCTCCGAAAAGGCCCATCACACGCGCGCCAGTGACACCTGATTTGAGCGCCTTGGGGACCATCGTGAAGTCCTGGAAAAACGGCGGCTCGGCGATATAGGTGCTCTTGGGCCAGGTGTAGACCTTGCCCTTCACCCCTTTGATCTTCTCCCACAGCTTGCCGGGGTCGCTCTTGACCTTGTCGTAGTTCTTGCGGAAGGCACGGCCGTTCATCGCAAACTTCATCAGCTTGTAGATCTCGTCACTGGTCGGCCAGATGTCACCGAGGTAGATATCCTTGCCGGCTTTGCCCCTGCCCACCGGCTGGCTCATCAGATCAACGGTGACATTGCCGGCGATCGCGTAGGCCACCACCAGCGGCGGGCTGGCCAGGAAGTTGGCCTTCAGGTTGGGGTGGATGCGGGCTTCGAAATTGCGGTTGCCCGACAACACCGCAGCGGCGATGAGGTCGTTCGTCGTGATCAGCTCGTTGAGCTCGGCCGTCAGGTCGCCGGCGTTGCCGATGCAGGTGGTGCAACCGTAAGCCGCGACGCTGAAACCGAGCTTTTCAAGATACGGCAGCAGGCCGGCTTTTTCGAGGTATTCGGTGACGATGCGCGAGCCCGGCGCGAGCGAGGTCTTGACATGTTTTTTGACCTTCAAGCCTGCCTCGACGGCCTTCTTCGCCAGCAGGCCGGCGGCCAGCAGCACGCCGGGGTTGCTGGTATTGGTGCAGCTGGTGATCGCGGCGATCAGCACGTCGCCGTTTTTGATCTCCAGGCCGCTCGGCGTGGTGAAGGTTTTTGCGAGTTTGTCGGCTGGCTGGTTGAAGCCGTTGTCGGCCGGCGCGGCGCTGTAGAGCTCGGTGAACTTGCTGCGCACGTTGCCGAGTTCGATGCGGTCTTGCGGGCGCTTGGGGCCGCTCAAGGACGGCGACACGGTGCTCAGGTCGAGCTTGACGAGCTGGCTGTATTCGATGTCTGCGGCCATCGGCACGCCGAACATCTGCTGCGCCTTGAAGTAGGCCTCGAAGGCTTCGATCTCGGCCTTGGTGCGGCCGGTGCCTTCGAAGTATTCGATCGTCTTTTCGTCGACCGGGAAGAAGCCCATCGTGGCGCCATATTCGGGCGCCATATTGGCGATCGTGGCACGGTCGGGCAGGCTCAGCGTGCGCGTGCCGGCGCCGCAGAACTCAACAAATTTGCCGACGACTTTTTCGCCGCGCAGGATCTCGGTGACGGTGAGCACCAGGTCGGTCGCGGTGACCCCTTCGCGCAGTTTGCCGCTGAGCTCGAAGCCGACGACGTCGGGCGTCAGGAAGTACACCGGCTGGCCGAGCATGCCGGCTTCGGCCTCGATGCCACCAACGCCCCAGCCGACGACGCAGATGCCGTTGATCATCGTCGTGTGGCTGTCGGTGCCGACGAGTGAGTCGGGGTAATAAACCTTTTCCTTGGTCTTGTGCACACCCCGCGCGAGGTACTCAAGGTTGACCTGGTGCACGATGCCAAAACCCGGCGGCACGACGCCAAAAGTGTCGAAGGCGTCCATGCCCCATTTCATGAACTGGTAGCGCTCCTGGTTGCGCTGGAACTCGAGCTTCATGTTGAGGTCGAGCGCCTTCGGGCTGCCGAAGTGGTCGATCATGACGCTGTGGTCAACGACCAGGTCGACCGGCACGAGCGGCTCGATCGAGTTCGGGTTCTTGCCCAGCTTTTCGGCAACGTTGCGCATCGCGGCCAGGTCGGCCAGCAGCGGCACGCCGGTGAAGTCCTGCAGCACGACACGCGCGACGACAAACGGCACTTCGGCGGTGCGTTCGGCATTCGCCTTCCAGCCGGCGAGTTGGCGCACATGCTCTTCGGTGACCTTCTTGCCGTCGCAGTTGCGCAGCACGCTTTCGAGCACGATGCGGATCGACACTGGCAGCCGGTTGACGCCGGGGAATTGTTTGTCGAGCGCGGGTAGCGAAAACAACCGGCCTTCCTTGCCCGAAGCGGTCTTGAAAGTCTTCAGCGTTTTGTTGAATGCGTGGGGCATGGTGTCCTCGTTGGCGGGATTGCGGATCATAGGGAGGTGGCGGTTCACTTGGCCTTGGGCACGATGAGCTTGAGGCCCTTGAAATAGTCGCGAAAGAAGCCGGCGTCGCGGGTGATCAGGGCGTCACATTGCAGCATTGCATGGGCGCCGATCAGGAAGTCGGCAACGACCCGGTCGCGGCGCCCGCCGCGGTCACGAAAGCGGCGCTGCATATGACCGGCGCGCACGGCGGCCTGCTCGGTGGGCGCAAGGTAGCGGATGCCGAGCTGGCTGAGCGCATCCATCGCCGTGTCGCGGGTATCAAGCATCGTTTGCACTTCAGCCACGACGGCGTCGCAGATGACCACATCGCCGGCCGCCAGCGCGTCGTTCAGGCAGGCTTCGGAGGCTTGCGCAAAACGGCCATCTTCGGTCAGCACGTCGAGCAGCACCGAAGAGTCGACGGCGATCACTTCGGTTCGTCCTCGGGGGCCGGATAGGGGTCACCGGGTGCGCGGCCGCGCAAAGCGCGCATCGCGTCGTCGGTGCTCTTGAAACCTTCGGCCAGCTTGAACTTGCCGCGGATCTTGCTCAGCGCGTCGCTGACATCCTTGCGCAGGATGATGCGGCTGCCATCAAGTTCGACCTTGAGCTGGGTGCCCTTGGTCAGCCCGAGGGCGTCACGCACGGCCTTGGGCAATGTGATCTGGCCGCGTTCGGCGACAGTGGCTTCCATGCTGACTCCTTTCAGAAAGAATCGGTACGCATGAAGTATACGTACCAAATCATCCAGATTCAAGCCTGGAGCGTCTGCAGTTGCCGCCAGGCAAGTTCCTTCATGATCTCCGTCGCACCGCCGCCGATCTGCATGACCTTGACTTCGCGGTAGATGCGCTCGCTCTTCGCTCCGCGCATGAAACCCATGCCGCCGAGGATATGCACGGCGTGGTCGGCGCAGAGCTGCATCGTCGCCGTGGCGTGGTTTTTCAGCAGGCACAGGTCGGCAATCACCAGCGCATCGTCAGGCGCTGCCTCGAAGCGCGCCGTGACATCGGCGAGCAGCGCACGCGACGCGAGCAATTGGGTGCGCATGTCCATCAGCCGGTGCCGCACGGCCTGGTGTTCGGCCAGCGGTTGGCCGAAGGTCTTGCGCTGCTTCGCCCAGGCCAGCGCTTCGTCATAACAGACCTCGGCAAAGGCGCAGGCGCCGGCGCTCATCAACAGCCGCTCGCCGTTGAAGTTGGCCATGATCATCGAGAAGCCGGTGTTTTCTTCGCCAATCAGGTGGTCCGCCGGTACCCGCACGCCGCTGAAATGCAGCGTCGCGGTATCGCTGCACCACCAGCCCATCTTGTCGAGCTTGTGGCGGGTCAGGCCGGGGCTGTCGCCGGGCATGGCGATGAGCGAGATGCCGGCCGCGCCGCGGGTTTCGCTACTGCCGGTGCGCACCGCCAGCGTGATCCAGTCGGCGCGCAGGCCCGAGGTGATGAAGGTCTTTTCGCCGTCGATGACGAAGTCGTCGCCGTCGCGAACCGCACGCGTGCGCAGCCGTGCGACGTCCGACCCGGCGCCGGGCTCGGTGATCGCCAGCGCAGAAATCTTGTCGCCGGCCAGCACCGCCGGCACCACCCGCTGCTGCAATGCGGCGCTGCCATGACGCACGATCGGCGGCAGCCCGATGTTGTGCGAAAACAGGCTCGCCATCAGCCCGCCCGAGCCGGCACGCGCGATCTCTTCTGCGGCGATCAGCCGGTAGCCGATCTCGCAGGGCGTGCCGCCGAGCGCTTCTGGATAACCGAGCTGCAGCAAGCCGAGCTCAGCCGCGCGTCGATAGAGTGCTCGCGGGAACTCGCCGGCTTCGTCCCAGGCGTTGATGTGCGGCGCGACTTCGTGGTCGACGAAGCGCCTGACGGTGCTGCGAAAGAGGGCGTGGTCGGGCGCGCGGTCGGGCGCTTGGACGGGATGGGGGTCAGCGAATTCCATAGGGCCCGAGCGTAACGCCGGGGACTATGCTGGACCAAGCCCCGAAGCCTCGCGGCCCGAAGTCGCCACCGTGCAGGAGAAATGAATGTCCATCCGCCGCCGAGAGTTCGCCGCCAGCGCTGCCGCCGCCGCGCTGTCCACCGTGTTGCCGGCTGCCGTGCAAGCCCAGGACAAATTTCCGTCGCGGCCGATCAGCCTGATCTGCCCCTGGCCGCCGGGCGGCTCCAGCGACGCGGTGGTGCGGGCCTTTGGCGACAGTGCCGGCCGCGCACTCGGGGTGCCGGTGATCGTCGAAAACCGGCCCGGTGTCGGTGGCACGCTCGGCGCCACGGCGATGGTCAATGCCCGGCCCGATGGTTATCTGCTAACGCAGCTGCCGCTGGGCATCTACCGCCTGCCGCATATGCAGAAGATGGCGTTTGACCCGGTCAAGGACATCACCCACATCGCCTGCCTCACCGGCTACACCTTCGGCATCACCTGCACGCTTGACGCGCCCTTCAAGACCCTGAAAGAGATGGTCGAGTGGGCCCGCGCCAACCCCGGCAAGCTGACCTACGGCCACACCGGCACCGGCACCACACCACATCTGGCGTTCGAGGAATTTGCGTTGAAGGCCGGCTTCAAGACCCAGGACGTGCCGTTCAAAGGATCGGCAGAAATCATGCAGGCGATCCTGGGTGGGCATATCCCGGTGATGAGCGGCGCGACTGAATTTGCGCCCCAGGTCAAGGCTGGCAAATTGCGCTTGCTGGCCACCTTGGGCAGCAAACGCATGCGTGACTTCCCCGACGCGCCGACGGTTGCCGAAAACGGCTGGGACACGGTCAGCGAATCGCCCTTCGGCTTTGGCGGGCCGAAAGGCATGGACGCCGCAGTCGTGCGCACGCTGCACGATGCCTTCAGAAAAACCCTTGACGACGCCAAAGTGCTGGAAACACTGGAGCGGTTTTTCCAGCCGGTGATCTACATGAATACCGAGGACTACGGCAAATACGCGCTGCGCACTTTCGAAGCCGAACGCGCAACGATCGAGCGCATGGGCTTGTCCAAGAAGAGCTGAAGGCAAGGCGATGGACTTCCACACCCATGTCTTCATCAGCTACGCCCATGCCGACAATCTAGAGGCCGGCGGGCCGGGCTGGGTGAGCCGCTTTCACGAACTGCTCGAACCTTTTCTGACCTCGCGCCTGAAACGCACCAAGGCCGTGATCTGGCGCGACAAGCGGCTGTCGGACAACGATGTCTTCGACCCGGTGATCATGCAGCAGCTGCCCGACTCGGCGGTGTTGGTGGCCGTGCTCACCGACAACTATGTCGACTCCAAATGGTGCCTGCGTGAAGCCGAGGCTTTCTGTGAAGCGGCCAAGTCCAAGGTCGGCTTGTCGCCGAACAACAAGTCGCGGGTCTTCAAGGTCATCAAGCTGCCGCCTGAAGGCCAGAGCACGCTGCCGGCGGCGATGCGCGAAACCCTGGGCACGCCGTTTTATGTGCGTGTCGACAAAGACCGGCGCGAAACCCAGGACCGCAACGACCGCGCGGT
>JANOKR010000299.1:0-8631 GCA_031419315.1 Betaproteobacteria bacterium | reverse complement strand
TCGGTCGTGACCAGCTTGCACGACGCGGCAGTCACCGGATCGAGCTCGCCACGGAGGTGGAGCTCCAGGCAGCGATCCACGAAGACGCGTTGCGCCGTCACTTCGGCGTGCAGCCCCGCCAGGACGAAGCGCGTGTTCTGGAAATCGCCCAGGCTGTGGCCGAACATCTTGCGCTGGCCCACATAGTCGAGGGTCCATTGGATCGCGGCTTCGGAACTGGCCACGCCGCGGATCGCTTGCACCAGGCGCTCCTGCGCCAGTTGCGTCATCAGCATGGAAAAGCCAGCGCCCTCGGTGCCCAAAAGGTTTTCCACCGGCACGCGCAGGTCGGAAAAGAAAAGCTCTGAGGTGTCCTGCGCCTTGCAGCCGAGCTTTTCGAGCTTGCGCCCGCGCGTGAAGCCGGGGCGATCCGTTTCGACCAGGATCAGGCTGACGCCCTTGCCGCGCGCCTTGGGGTCGGTCTTGCAGGCCAGCAGCAACAGGTCGGCGCTGTGGCCGTTGGTGATGAAGACCTTCTGGCCGTTGATGACGTAATGGTCGCCAGCCTCACCGCCGTCCGCACCCCTGCCCTCACCGATTTCAGCCGCGCTGACCCGCACCGCCTGCGTGCGCATCGCCTGCACATCGCTGCCGCCCGAAGGCTCGCTCATGCCGAGGGCGACAACCACTTCGCCAGTGGCCATCTTCGGCAGCCAATGCTGCTTCTGCGCTTCGCTGCCGAAGTCGACGAGGTAGGGCGCGACGATGTCGGAGTGCAAATAAAACGTCGGCCCGGTGGCGCCGGCAAAAGCCATCTCCTCGACGAGGATCGTGCTGTGCAAAAAGTCGCCACCCATGCCGCCGTAGGCTTCGGGCACGTTGCAGCAGAGCAGGCCGAGTTCACCGGCCTTGAGCCACAGCGAACGCGGCACCTGGCCGGCACGCTCCCAGTCGGCATGGTGGGGCGTGACATGTTCGGCGATGAAGCGCCGCACGGTGTCGCGAAAGGCGTCGTGCTCGGGGCTGAACAGGGTGCGCGGGATCATGGCGTCGGGTCCAGATGCGGGTCGGTGCGGGTGCGACTGCGGGGGGTCCGGTGCGGGTCGCGTGCGGGTCGGGCGCCAGGTCAGGCTGGCTTGGCGGCGCAGACCCCACCGGCCTCAAGCAGCGGTGCGGCCTCGGCGTCGTCATAACCGCATTCGCGCAGGATCTCTGCGCTGTGTTCACCCAGGTTCGGTGGCAGCCGCGTCATGCCGGCACTCGATGCGCTCATGCGCAACGGGTTCGCCGGGAACAGCATCCGGCCCTCGGTCGGATGGTCAGCGTGCGACCAGAAGCCCACGCTTTTGAGGTGCGCGTCGTTGGGCAGATCGTCGAGGCGGTTGACGACGGAGAACGGGATGTCGTCGGCCGCCAGCAGCTCAAGCCACTGCGCATTGGTCTTGCGCGCGGCCTGGCGCTCGACCTCGTCCCAGACCTCACGGAAGTGTTTCTGCCGTGCGGCGAAGGTCGCAAAGCGCGGGTCGGCCATGATCTGCGGCTCGCCGGCGAGCGCGAAGAAGCGCCGCCAGTGGTCGTCGGAATAGGGCAGCAAGGCGATATAGCCGTCGATCGTCTTGTACGGCCGGCGCGACGCGGTGGCCACCGGACCGTAGCCCATGTCGCCCTGCGGCGGCTCAAAAACATGGCCCCATTGGTGTTCGAGCATGTTGAAGGCGGCCATGGTTTCGAACATCGCGACATCGACCTGCTGGCCCTGGCCGGTGCGCATGCGGTGCATCAGCGCGGCCAGGATCGCGTAGGCCGCATGCACGCCGCTGATCTTGTCGGCGACGATGGTCGGGATATAACGCGGCTGGCCGGCGACCACGGTCTGCAACATCGCCATCCCGGAGGCCGCCTGGATGATGTCGTCATAGGCCGGGCGCCCAGCGTAGAGGCCGTCATCGCCATACCCGGTGAGGTGGCAATAGACGAGGCCGGGGTTGTTCTTGGACAGCCCGTCATAGTCCAGGCCCAGGCGGCCGGCCGCCGCGGTGCGCATCGAGTGCAGCAAGACATCGGTCTTGGCCACCAGGCGTTGCAGGATCTCGCGGCCTTCAGCCCGCTTGAGGTCGACGACGATGCTGCGTTTGCTGCGGTTGCTGGTGAGAAAAAAGGCACCCATCTTGGGTGAGCGCCGCGGGCCGATCGAGCGTGTCAGGTCGCCTTCTGGCGGCTCGAGCTTGATGACTTCGGCACCCATATCGCCGAGATACTGCCCGGCCACCGGGCCGAAGATCATCGACGCGATCTCCAGCACGCGGATGCCTTCGAGCGGGCCGGTTTTTTTCATGGCATTCCCCTACAACACGACCACCGGCGCCAGCGGGCTGCCGGTGGCACCGACGATGGGCAAGGCACTGGCGATGAACAGGAATTCGCTGCGGCCACAGTCGACCAGCGGGTCAAGCATCAGGCCTTCGAGCAGCGGGATGCCGTAGTCGCGGATCAGGCGCTGGTGCACCGGGAATACCGTGCCGGCCGCAAAGGGCAGCACCTCGACGGCAAAGTTGTCGGCGCCGATGAGGGCCACGTCGTGCTCGGCCAGCCACAGCGCCGCCGCGACATCGATGCCGGGTTCGGTATCGAAGGACGGTTTTTTGACGCCTTTTTGGGACTCCAGCCAGCCGGTGCGCAGCAGGATCGCATCGCCCTGACCGGGCTGCACCGCAGCCGCCGCGCAGGCCGCTTCGAGGTCGGCGACGCTGACCACTTCACCGGGCACGAGCAGGCGGCCACGCACACGAACGATATCGAGCAGCAGCCCGCGTGTGACCACCGGTGGCATCTTCTCGATGCCCAGCCGTGCCGCGCCGGTGGTCGAGCGGATGGTGTCGCCGAGGTAGCCGTTGTAGAGCTTGTCGTCGTACCAGGCATGGCACAGCGCATCGATGTGGGTGCCGATGTGCAGCGGCATCACGACCGAGTCTTCGGCAAACTGAAAGCCCCCCGGGCGCTTGCTGCCGGCGATGGCGTAGTCACCACCATCGCGGCCCATGAAATGCTGCAAGCCGCAGCGGTGCGCCGGCACCGGCGTCTTGTCGGACAACATCTGCGCCAGGCGCAGCACCTCGCCGCTGCGCACCAGCGCGGTGGCACGCAGCACCTGCGCCGGGCCGATGTGGTTGAGTGCGCCACGTTCGTCGTCGGCGCCCCACCGCTTCCAGGCGTTTTCTGTCATTGGAGCCCCTCGCCCGACGCGTACGTCGGGCCATCCCCCGAGGGGATGCGGGCCGGCTTGGCAGCGGCCCGGCGCTCGTCCCGCTTTCGTGCGCTCAGTTCGTGCGCTCAATTTGGAAGCCATCATTTACCTCAGGTTCAGCCGCGGAAACCCAGCCGCGCCGACAGCTTGCGCGCCGCCTCGCCCAGGCGCGCGACGGCGGGATCGTTTTCGTTGAATTCAGCGCCGTCGCCCATCATCGTCAGCGCCAGCACGATCGCGCCCGAGGCGTCGAAGACCGGCGCGCTGACCCCGCTGACGCCGCGCTCGTTGACATCGGCAATGATCGCGTCGTTGATGACCCCCAGGCGGCGCTCGCGCACCTGCGCCAGATGCTGCTCGACGGCTTCGGGCGTCGCCAGCGGGTGCCCGGGCAGATGCTGGAGCGCGGCGATCTCCGCGGCCAGGTAGGGCCCCGTCAAGGCCGGCGACGAGAAGGCGGCAAAGACCTTGCCGGTCGCCGAGCCGAGCAGCGGCAGCACCATGCCGCAGCGCAGGCGGACATCGAGCGCGCGCTTGGCCTCGATCCACCAGATCAGCGTCGGCCCCTGGTTGCCCCAGACGCCGAGGCCGACGGTGCGGTCGGTCTCGCGGTTCAGGTCTTCCAGGCAGGGCCGCGCCAGATGCACCGCATTCAGCGTCGCGACATGGCTCGACCCAACGCTGCTGCCGGTGTCGTAAGGGTGCACGACCATGTACTTGCCGGCGCCAAAGGCCAGCGGCTTGCGCGCGCTGCCGACGATGCGCTCGACGCGGCCGAGAAACAGCAGATGGTCACCGCCCGGATAGGTGGCTTCGGTACGGCATTCGAGCTGCGCCGCGCAGGCGTCGATCAAGGGCACACCACCGATGCCAGGTTTCGTCGCGACGCCATCGAAGCGGTCCGGGCCCGATTTGGCAAAGCGGTTGGAGATGTCGATCTGGTCTTCGGACAGGATATTGACCACGAAGCGCCGAGCCTGGCTGTAGACCGCAAAGCTGCTGGCATTGGTGCGAATGCTCCAGACGATCAGCGGTGGGTCGAGCGAGACCGAGTTGAAGGAGTTGGCGGTCATGCCGTAGGCCCGGCCCTGAGCGTCGACCGTCGTGATCACGGTCACGCCGGTCACAAAAGCGCCGAGGCAGCGGCGCAGTTCTGCGCTGTCGATGCGGGGTTCGGCGTTGGCGGTCATCACATCAGGCCATCAGGTTGTCGCGGAAGCTCTGGCCTTCATAGGCGGTGCGGAAGATGCCGCGCTTTTGCAGGATCGGCACCACCTGATCGACAAAATCGTCGACGCTGTCGGGGTTGGTCGTCGGGCTCAGGTTGAAGCCATAGCAGCCGGTTTCGCGCCACATTCTTTCGATCTCGGCGGCGACGAATTCGGGCGTGCCGATGAGCTGCGGGATCGCCACCGACAGCGCCCATTGCGCGGCGGCCTGGCGCAGCGTCACCGCGCCGCCGTCGGCGCCGGTGAGGGTGGCCGACATCAAGCCACGCGAGGCCTGGGTGTCCATCTCGGCAAGCGGCCGGTCGGGGTCGAACGGGCTCAGGTCGACGCCGAAGACGCCCGACAGCCGCGCCAGGATCGCGTCGAGCGGGATCCGCGCCTTGAGCTCTTCGGCCCGCGCGCGCGCTTCGGCTTCGGTGCTGCGCACGATCGGATGCAGGCCGTAGAGCACTTTCACATCCGGACTCTTGCCGTTGGCCACGGCGGCGGTGCGCAACTGGTCGATGCTCTTTTTCATGCCGGCGACATGGCCCTGGATGGCGAAGATGACCTCGGCATGGTCCATCGCAAACTTCATGCCGCGGCCCGATGAACCGGCCTGGAAGAGCAGCGGCCGGCCGTAGGCCGACGGCAGCACCGGCGCCACCGCCTTGCACTTGAGGTACTTGCCCTGGTAGTCGACTTGGGTAATCTTGGCCGGGTCGGCAAACTGGCCGCTGGCGGCGTCGCGCAGGATCGCGTCCCGCGGCACGCTGTCCCACAGCGCATAGCAGATGGCCATGAACTCGTCGGCCATGTCGTAACGTTCGTCGTGCGGCATCTGCGAGCCCATGCCGTTGGCCAGATGTTCGGCCATGCTGAAGCCGGAAACGATATTCCAGCCGACACGGCCGCGGCTGAGGTAGTTCAGCGTCGAGAGCCGCCGCGTTGCGAGGTAAGGCGTGGTGCCGGTCGTTGACAGCGTGACGCCGATGCCCAGGTGTTTTGTCGCCGCCGCCATCACCGCCACCAGCGGCATCGGGTCGTGGTTGGGCCACGATGCGCCGTACTGCACCGAGGGCACGACACTGCCCTTGTAGACCGCATGCGTGGCCGGGCTGTCGGCAAAAAACACGCCGTCAAAACAACCGCGCTCGAGCGTGCGCGCCAGGCCCTGCCAGTAGTTGAAATCTTGCAAGCCGTCGAGTTGCGCGTCCAGCGGGTCGGCCCAGCCGAGCAGCGTGTGTGTGCAGGACGTGTGGATCAGCATCTGCATCAGATGCAATTGGGGTGACGGCATGGGCAGGCTCCTCGGACGGGCGGTGCAGAAATGGTGCTTGCGGTAGTGCTTGCGGTGGTGCTTGCGGTGGTGACTGTGGCGGTGGCTGGCGCGCGCCTCAGCGGATCAACGACCGCACCCACTCTTCACCCAGGCCGACTTCGTGGCAATGTTTGGCGTAGCGGTCCAGGCGCAGGAAGACGTCGTCATAGTCGGCCGCGTTGCCCTGCTCGTCCAGGTAGACCAGCGGGCCGTTGACCTGGAAGACCGCGGTCATGTGGCCGACGCTGGGTTCGATGAACAGGGTGTGGATATGGCCGGCGGGTTCGTAGACAAAACTGCCGGCACGGGCGATCCAGTCGTGCTCGCGGTAGCCCCAGGCGCCGTCGAGGGTCCACGCCGTCACCGGCGACGCATGCCGGTGGCGCTGGATCGTGCCCTGCCCTTCGGCCTTGAGGATGCTCACCCAGGCGCCGTTGGAGACGTCGAACAGCAGCGGCCGCACCTTGCCCAGCTTGCCCAGCGGATACCACTTGTTGTCTTCGACGAGCACATCGCCCTGGAACATTTCCGGGTGGGTGTAGGGCGACGCGGGGATGTTCAGATGCATGGCGGGGCTCTTTCAGTTCAGCCTGTCGCGGCGGCGGCGTGTCCGGTGGTTGGCGCGCAGCGCGCGACCCTGGCGCAGAGCCTGGTTGGAGAGGTACTTGCCGGACGATAACAATTCTACATAGTATACTCATTGTACTCATCAGTACGCTGATCCAGGTCGGCGCCGCAAACCCGCGGCCGCCCAGGGCAAGACATCAAAGACTGCGCAGCACCAGGGTTTTGTCAGCTGCAAGCAGGCGCGTGTGGTCAGCGCCAACAGCCTTCACGCTCGGCGCGCATGCCGACCTGGATCCGCGTCGCCTGGAGCACGAGTTGGGCCGCTTCAGGCTTTCCGGAAATCCGGTCGCCCTCATCCCACGCATCGACGAGTTTGAAGGCGCGCGCGATCGCGTGTTGACCGACGATGAGTTCCGCCAGGTTTGGCTCGGACTCGACAAGCTGCGCCCGGAAGTCGCGATATCGTTCCGCTGCAGCACCCTGCTCGGCGGACAGCGCTTTCTTCAGCTCTTGCGTGCGACCTGGGGCGACAACGCCGCCGCGCGCCGGTTGCTGCGGATTGAGGATTCCAAGGGCAAGCGCAGGCTCCCCGTTCCGCACCGGCTGCCGGTCTCGGACCGCGTGGCGCAAATCATCGAATGCCTGCAAGTCCTCAATGGTCGCGGAACGTACATCTTCTCGGCCACGGCCGGACGATCGCCCGTCCACGCCGCGACGCGGTCGATCGATTCCGCCGGCTTGCGCGAGACAGTGGCCGCGTCCGGGGACGGCTCTGCGCAATCGATGCACGCCCGCAACCTGCGTCGCGGCATCGAGACCAGGCTCCAATCGTTGGGCGTGTCGCGGGACACCCGAGCGCAGCTTTTGTCGCATGGCCGCACCAGCGGCGTTCAGCAACGCCACTACGAGCGTCAGAACTTCTTGGCAGACAAGGCCGAGGCGCTCGCGTTGCTCGAGAGCCACCGCTTCGGCTTGTTCGACTCTGCCCGTGCGCCAGAAAGACAAAACAGACGGTCTTCGCCCTGCCTACCCGCCAGAATTCTGTTGCCCACTCTGTTGCCAAGCGGCCTAGAAAGGCCAACGGGCTAGCCCCTTGTGAGAGCTAACCCGTTGATTTCTATGGTCGGGGCGGCGGGATTCGAACTCGCGACCCCTTGCACCCCATGCAAGTGCGCTACCAGGCTGCGCTACGCCCCGACAAGAAGCCCGGATTATACGGTCGCCCCCCGGCCGGAATCGATTTCAGACCTCGAGCAGGCGACGGATTGATTGCAGTTCAGCGCGAAGCGACCGCGGCGAGTTGACCACGCTGGCCGGCACCGGTGCCTGCTGCGTCGGGGCGGTGTCGGCGGCCACCACTTCGACTTCAAGAACTTCGACTTCAGGCACTTCATCGGTATCGCGGGCGTCGAGGTCGCCGACGCGCCGCCTTGGCATTTCGGCCGCTACAGCGGTGAACGCTCGGGCCGGTGCGCGCGCCGCCGCGGCGGCATCGGCGAGCCGGTTGCGGGCCCCGCTGATCGTAAAACCCTGGTCATACAGCAGGTCGCGAATGCGCCTGATGAGCAGCACTTCGTGGTGCTGGTAGTAGCGCCGGTTGCCGCGCCGCTTCATGGGTTTGAGCTGCGTGAACTCCTGCTCCCAGTAGCGCAGCACATAAGGCTTCACGCCGCACAAATCGCTCACCTCACCGATGGTGAAGTAACGTTTGGCGGGGATGGCGGGAAGCGCTTTCTCCATTGAAATCAATATGTTTCAGCAGGAAAGCTAAGACTCTACTCGAAGTCCTCCGGAGGTGGCGTGTCACCTTGCACGATTGACTTCAACTTGTGACTTGCGTGAAAAGTCACAACATGCCGGGCCTTGATCGGGATCGCCTCGCCGGTGCGCGGGTTGCGCCCCGGGCGCGGCGCCTTGCGACGGATGTTGAAGTTGCCGAAGCCCGACATCTTCACGTCGGCACCCGACACCAGCGTGGCATGGATCAGGTCGAAAAAGGCCTCGACCATGTCTTTCGACTCGCGCTTGTTCAGCCCGAGCCGTTCGAACAGCAGGTCGGCGAGTTCGGCCTTCGTCAGCGTGGGGGTCTCGAGCGTGGGCAACGCGATGCGGTTGGGTGGGGGCGCGGGCGTCGCCGCAGCGTCACCCTCGACGTCGTTGACGAGCGGCTTCGGATCGGCAGGGTTCATGCTTGCAGACCTCAGGCGCGCAGCCGGACGCCGAGGCGTTCGACCCACGCTGCCAGGACACGGCCGGCGATGGACTCGATGCGCTCGTCGGTCAGTGTGACCTCGTCGTCGAGCAACTCGAGC
>JANOKR010000298.1:0-2336 GCA_031419315.1 Betaproteobacteria bacterium | reverse complement strand
CATCTGACGCAACTGCGCGATGCGCTCAACGACCGTCTGCGGGAACTGCGCGCCGAAGTCCACGCCGCCGAGCAGGCTCAGCGCGAACTGACCGGCGCTTCAGCGCATGAAGTGACGGATCGCAAGGACGAGGCGACGCAGCGGCAGTTGTCTGACCTTGACGGCGCACAAGAACAGCGCGACTTCGACGAGATGGCCCAGGTGGAAGCCGCTTTGCAGCGTCTGGACGGCGGGACCTACGGCGACTGCGCGGATTGCGGCAAGCCGATTTCCCTGCAGCGTCTGCGGGTGCAACCCGCGGCGCAGCGCTGTACGCCGTGCCAGGCCGCCCGCGAACATGCCGTGGGCCGCTCCGGCTCGCGAACTGCGTCACCCTGACCCCCACCACATGATGGCCTGCCGCGTCCTCTACCTGGGCAGTTGCCTCTTGCTCACCGGTTGCGCGAACCTGCTTCCACGCGGCGACAGCGAACAGCCGTCAGGATTCGACAGCTTCGAGGCTGCGGCACAAGCGTTCGACAAGGTGGTCGCCTACCGCACGACGGTCGAGCAGTTGAAGGGACTGGGATTCGATTTGCAATCCAGCCCGAACGTGACCTTGATCTCGTATCCGCAACTGACCGGCCGCTTGGCACCCGATCGCGGCGTTCCGTTCGAGGCGATCGACCCCGGCATTCGTGATTGCATCGTCGCGCGTCTGGCATGCCAGGCCTACGAGTTCCATCTGGGGCGTGAAGCGACACGCCGCGAAGGCAGTTTCATGCTCGACTTCCTGAACTTTCGTCGCGAGACGCGGGTGACCGGCTGGCGTTTCGAAGGGCTGCTCGCGGTGCGCGACGGCGTCGTCCTGTTCCGCAGTCACGGTGGCGATCCACGAACCGATCGGGTCGAGCGGCAGGTCAACCCGCTGGGTCCGCTGCAGCGGCTGGGTGAGGGGGCAGGTGGGCGGCTGGCGCGTTGATTCAGACCTTGACCTTGAGCAAGTCGGCGCAGGGATCGACGGCGCAACATGGCATCACTCACACCCAGGAAGCGCCATCATGAAAGCAAGTTTGGCTTTGCCACCGCTCGGCGTCCCGCCCTTGGTGACTCGCGCCTCCGATACCTCGGGCAAGCTGGGTCTGAGCCTGCTGATAGCCCTGGTCGTCGGCTCGATCGTGGGCAGTGGCATCTTCGGGTTGCCGCAGAACATGGCCGCAGGCGCGGGTGCCGGCGCGATCTTGATCGGCTGGACCATCACCGGTGTGGGCATGCTGATGCTGGCGCGTGTGTTCCAGGTGCTGGCGCTGCGCCGGCCCGATCTGGACAACGGTGTGTATGCCTACGCCCGGGCCTTGTCGGGCGACTACGTGGGCTTCAATTCGGCTTGGGGTTATTGGGTCAGCGCCTGGCTCGGCAATGTCGGCTATCTGGTGGCCGCTTTTGGGGCTTTAGGCTACTTCTTCCCGATGTTTGGCGAAGGCAATACGCAGGCCGCCGTGCTGGGTGCGTCCGTCGTGTTGTGGATCGTGCACGCGCTGGTGTTGCGCGGCATCCAGGGCGCGGCGGTGTTGAATGCGGTGGTCACTGCCGCCAAGTTGGTGCCGCTGCTGCTCTTCATCGTGCTGGTGGCCATGGCCTTCCAGGTCGACACCTTCAGGCTCGACTTCTGGGGCAGCGCCAAGCTCGGTTCGGTGCTCGACCAGGTCAAGAGCACGATGCTGGTGACGGTGTGGGTTTTCATTGGCATCGAAGGCGCCAGCGTGTATTCAGCGCGCGCTGCAAACCGCCAGGACGTGGGCCGCGCCACCGTGGCCGGCTTCGTGATCTGCCTGCTGCTGCTGATGGCGGTGTCGCTGCTGTCGCTGGGCATCACGACCCAGCCCGATCTGGCGGGGCTGAAGAACCCCTCAATGGCGGGTGTACTCGAAAAAGCCGTCGGCACCTGGGGCGCGGTGCTGATCTACGTCGGTGTGATCGTCTCGGTGGGCGGCGGCTTTCTGGCCTGGACGCTGCTGGCGGCCGAATCGCTGTTCACACCGGCCGGTGACGGCGTGATGCCGAAGTGGTTGGGCCAGCAAAACGATAGCGGTGTGCCGGCCAACGCGTTGTGGCTGACGAGCGGCATGGTGCAGGTCTTCCTGCTCGTCACGCTGTTTTCCAAGGCCTCGTACCTGGCGCTGATTTCGCTGTCGACGGCGATGATCCTGGTGCCGTATTTGTTCAGCGCTGGCTACGGCCTGCTGCTGGCGTGGCGGGCCAAGACGGCGGGCCAGGCCACGGCTACCGCCACCATCACCGCCAGCAATGGCACCACCCGGCGGGGCAGCGACATCCCGGTGGCCGCGCTGGCCACG
>JANOKR010000297.1:0-10002 GCA_031419315.1 Betaproteobacteria bacterium | reverse complement strand
TGGCCGGTTTCTGCGTCGATGGCGATGGTGCCGACCGGGCAGCGCAACACGATGTCGTCGGCGGCGGCGCCGAACTGGTCAGAGCCGCGTCCGGCTTCGCCGTTGCGCGCTTCGAAGCGGCGCGTATAGCGGTAATCGATGAGGGTATTGAGGTTGTTGTCGGCCACCGCCCAAACGCTGCCGCCGCGGCCGCCGTCGCCGCCATTGGGGCCACCGAAGGGGATGAACTTTTCGCGCCGAAAGCTCATGCATCCCGCGCCGCCGTCACCGGCTGAGACATCGATGGTTGCTTCGTCGACAAACTTCATGGTGACTCAAAAAACAGCAAAGCCCCGGGGGCGCCGGGGCTTCGAGGCTCGGCGGAGGATGCGCTCTAAGCCGCGGTGACTGCCGCCGGCGTGACCGAGACCATCTGGCGGTTCAGCGCGCCCTTGATGGCAAAGCTGACCTGGCCATCGACCAGCGCGAACAGGGTGTGGTCCTTGCCGATACCGACGTTCGTGCCCGGATGAAATTTGGTGCCGCGCTGGCGCACGATGATCGAGCCGGCGAGGATGCGCTGGCCGCCAAAGGCCTTGACGCCGAGCATCTTCGGCTGGGAGTCGCGGCCGTTGCGGGTTGAGCCGCCGCCTTTTTTCTGTGCCATGTTGAAGGGCTCCTATTCGATCAGGCGCTGACCGCACCGATTTGCAGTTCGGTGTAGTTTTGGCGGTGACCGCCGTGTTTTTGGTAGTGCTTGCGGCGCCGCATCTTGAAGATGCGCACCTTGTCGTGACGGCCGTGCGAAAGCACCGTAGCGGTGACCACCGCGCCGGCAACGAGCGGGTCGCCGACCTTCAGCTCGGCGCCGCTGCCGACAGCGAGCACCTGGTCGATGGTGATTTCCTGGCCCACATCGGCAGCCAACTGCTCGACCTTGATTTTTTCACCCACGGCAACTTTGTACTGCTTGCCGCCGGTTTTGATGACCGCGTACATGTCAAACCTTTCAATGCGCTCGCGATGGATTGCTCCCGCGACTTTTTGAGTTCTCGCACTAGGTGGCGAGTTCGGCGAGTTCGGCGAGTTCGGCGCGCTGGCCGGTCGGCGGCCCTTGTCGGGGCTGCGTCCGGCTTGAGCGAAGCTTTTGAGTATAACACCCACGGCGTTCGCGGCGGCAGTCGCTGGGCCGACCCCCGCGCAGCCCGCACCGCGCACCAGTGAGCGGCGCAAGGGCAGCCAGGGCTGCTTCCTATAATCTGATCAACTCCGCTGACACCACCTTGCCCACTACCCCCGCCCCCGCCGCGGCCCGCGCGCCCGAGCTGATGGACGCCGCGATGCAGCAGGTCGACGCGGTGATCCGGCAACGCCTGAGCTCCGAAGTGGCGCTGATCGACCAGATCGCGCACTACATCATCAATGCCGGCGGCAAACGCATCCGGCCGCGTCTGGTGCTGCTCTTTGCCGAGGCCTTTGGCTTTGTCGGCCCCGAGCGTTACGAGCTCGCCGCGACGGTCGAGTTCATCCACACTGCGACCCTGCTTCACGACGATGTTGTCGACGAGTCGTCGCTGCGCCGCGGCCGCGCCACCGCCAACGCGACATTCGGCAACGCGGCCAGTGTGCTGGTCGGCGACTTTCTTTATTCACGTGCTTTCCAGATGATGGTCTCGGTGAACCGGATGCGCGTACTTGATGTGCTCGCTGACGCCACCAACACGATCGCCGAAGGCGAGGTCTTGCAGTTGATGAACATGCACGACCCCGACCTGGCGGTCGACGCCTACTTGCGCGTCGTCCGCTTCAAGACGGCCAAGCTCTTTGAGGCCAGTGCGCGACTCGGGGCGATCCTGGGCGGCGCCAGTGCAGCCGTCGAAGAAGCCTGCGCCGACTACGGTCGATCGTTGGGCACCGGCTTCCAGCTCGTCGACGACTTGCTCGACTACGCGGGCAACAGCGGTGAGTTGGGCAAAAACGTCGGCGACGACCTGCGTGAAGGCAAGCCAACCCTGCCCTTGCTCATTGCGATGGAGCGCGGCACGGCTGCGGAGCGCCAGCTGGTGCGCCAGGCGATTGAGGTCGGCGAAGTGCAGCGCCTGCCCGATATCGTCGCCATCGTGCGTCGCACCGGGGCGCTGGACGCCACCCGGCAGGCCGCCGAAGCCGAGGCCGACAAGGCCCGCGCCAGCCTGGCCGCGGTGCCCGCAGGGCCGGCGCGCGAGGCGCTGCTAGAATTGTGTTCTCGCTCGGTGCGCCGGTCTTCTTGACGCCGCCGACGAAACCGCTGCAACGGGTACGCACCCAGCGCGGCTCATCGGGGTGTAGCTTAGCCTGGTAGAGCGCTACGTTCGGGACGTAGAGGCCGGAGGTTCGAATCCTCTCACCCCGACCAGTTACCACCGTTCATGGTCAGCCGCGTCGTCAAGCGAAGTGGCAACCGAAGTAGCGAGCGAAGCGACAACCGAAGTTTCAAACGAATGCCGCGCCGCGCGCCCAGTCGCCGGAACAGTCGCGCAACGACCGCACAGCCCTTCGTTTACAGCGCCGCGTGGATCAGGGATGATCCTGCGATGTCCATCAATCCCCGCTGACGCGTATGGCCCTGGATACCGTCGTTGAACCGCCGCAGTCCAACCTCGCCGGCGTGGCCCGGGTGCTGGTGCACGCGGGCAAGCTGACCCAAAAGGCGGCCGAGGACCTGACCAAGAGCGCGCGCGAAAAACGCACCAGCTTCATCAGCAACGTGCTGTCGGCCGGTGCCGTTCGCCCGGCCGATCTGGCACATACGCTGGCCAACGCCCTGGCGCTGCCACTGATCGACCTCAACGCGGTCGACGTCGAGAAGCTGCCGCGCAATATCGTCGACGGCAAGCTCGCGCAGCAATACCAGCTGGTGGTGCTGGGCAAACGCGGCAGCCGCCTGTTCATCGGCGCCGCCGACCCGACCGACCAGGAGGCCGCCGAGCGCATCAAGTTTGCGACCCAGTTGACCCCTGAGTGGGTCATTGTCGAACACGACAAGCTGCAAAAGATCCTCGAGGCCCAGGGCGCCAGCGTCAGCGAGACGATGGAGTCACTCGCCGGCGGCGACTTCGATTTCGATGTCAGCGACGAAGACTCCGCCGCCGCGGCCGAGAGCGCCGATGTCGTCGCCGAAGTCGAAGACGCGCCGGTGGTGCGTTTCCTGCAAAAGATGCTCATTGACGCGATCAACCTGCGCGCGTCGGACCTGCATTTCGAGCCCTACGAATACAACTACCGCGTGCGCTTCCGCGTCGACGGCGAGCTGCGCGAGATCACGCAGCCGCCGGTGGCGATCAAGGACAAACTGGCCTCGCGCATCAAGGTCATCAGCCGGCTCGACATTTCAGAAAAGCGGGTGCCGCAAGACGGCCGCATGAAGTTGAAGTTCGGCAACAAGTCGATCGACTTCCGGGTCAGCACCCTGCCCACCCTGCACGGCGAGAAGATCGTGATCCGGATCCTCGATTCGTCGTCGGCCAAGCTCGGCATCGAGGCGCTGGGTTACGAGAAGATCGAAAAAGACCGCCTGATGGCCTGCATCACGCGGCCCTACGGCATGGTGCTTGTGACCGGGCCCACCGGCTCGGGCAAGACGGTGTCGCTGTACACCTGTCTGAATATCCTGAACCAGCCGGGTGTGAATATCTCCACCGTCGAAGACCCGGCTGAAATCAACCTGCCAGGCATCAACCAGGTCAACGTCAACGACCGCGCCGGGCTGACTTTTTCGGCCGCGCTGAAGTCCTTCCTGCGCCAGGACCCGGACATCATCATGGTCGGTGAAATCCGCGACCTCGAGACCGCCGACATCGCACTGAAGGCGGCGCAGACCGGGCACATGGTGATGTCGACGCTGCACACCAACGACGCGCCGACGACGCTGACGCGGCTGTTGAATATGGGCGTGGCGCCGTTCAACATCGCTTCGAGTGTGCTGTTGATCACGGCCCAGCGCCTGGCCCGGCGCCTGTGCGAAAACTGCAAGTCGCCGGCCGACTACCCTCGCGAGGCTTTGCTCAAGGCCGGCTTCGCGGCGACCGATATCGATGGCAGCTGGAAGCCTTATCGCGCAGTGGGATGCTCGGCCTGCACCAACGGTTACCGGGGTCGCGTCGGCCTTTACCAAGTGATGCCGATCACCGAAGCCATCCAGCGCATCATCCTGGCCGAGGGCACGGCGCTGGACATCGCCGAACAGGCCCACAAGGAAGGTGTGCGCGATCTTCGCCAGTCGGGTTTGCTCAAGGTCCGGTCGGGGATGACAACACTCGAAGAAGTCATCACCTGCACCAACGAGTGATGCCGGTCGGGCCGGGGCGGGGTAGACAGGTTCTGAAAGAATGAAGGGCCGCCGCAACAGAGCGGCGTCGACGACAGGCTGCGGCCGGAGAACTCATGGCAACTGCAACAGCAACAGCATCCGCTTCGCGCACCAAGGCGGTCAAAGAGTCGATCTTTGAGTGGGAAGGCAAGGACAAAAACGGCAAGCTGGTGCGCGGCGAAGTCCGTGCCGGCGGCGAGGCCATGGTCAGCGCCAGCCTGCGCCGGCAGGGCATCCTGGTTGGCAAGATCAAGAAGCGCCGCTTGTCGGGCGGCTCGTCGATCAAGCAGCGCGATATCGCCATCTTCACGCGCCAGTTGGCGACGATGATGCGAGCCGGCGTGCCGCTGCTGCAGGCCTTTGACATCGTCGGGCGCGGCGCCACCAATCCGCGCATGGCGCGCCTGCTGAGCGACATCCGCAACGACGTCGAAACCGGCACCAGCTTGTCGGCGGCGTTCCGCAAGCACCCGATGCAGTTCGATGCGCTGTATTGCAACCTCGTCGAAGCTGGCGAGGCCGGCGGCATCCTGGAGGCGCTGCTCGACCGGCTGGCCATCTACCAGGAAAAGACGATGGCCATCAAGCAGAAAATCAAGTCTGCGTTGATGTACCCGATCGCGGTGATCGTGGTTGCTTTTGTGGTGCTCACGGTGATCATGATTTTTGTGATCCCGGCGTTCAAGGAAGTCTTCAGCTCCTTCGGCGCCGACCTGCCGGGCCCGACGCTGTTTGTGATCGCGCTGTCGGAATTTTTTGTCAAGTGGTGGTGGGCGATCTTCTCGCTCATCGGCGGCGGCCTGTACTTCTTCTTCGAGACCTGGAAGCGCAGCGTCAAGATGCAGATGGTGATGGACCGCCTGTTGCTGCACATGCCGGTCTTCGGCACGCTGATCGAAAAGTCGGTCATCGCACGCTGGACACGCACGCTGTCGACGATGTTCGCCGCCGGCGTGCCGCTGGTCGAAGCGCTCGACTCGGTCGGTGGCGCATCGGGCAACGCGGTCTTTGCGCAGGCCACCGAGCAGATCCAGAAAGACGTGTCCTCGGGCACCGCGCTGACCACCTCGATGACCTCGACCGGCGTCTTCCCGACGATGGTCCTGCAGATGGCGTTGATCGGCGAAGAGTCGGGCTCGCTCGACCACATGCTCGGCAAGGCTGCAGAGTTCTACGAGGACGAGGTTGACGAAATGGTCAAGGGCCTGTCGAGCCTGATGGAGCCGATCATCATCGTCATCCTGGGCACGCTGATTGGCGGCATCGTGGTTTCGATGTACCTGCCGATCTTCAAGCTGGGCCAGGTCGTTTGAGCGACTTTCCCTTCGAGCTGCTGTTCACACCAGCAGCCTTGGGTCTGCTCGGGCTGGTCGTCGGCAGTTTCCTCAACGTCGTCATCCACCGCCTGCCGCTGATGCTCGAGCGGCAGTGGTGGGGCGATGTGGCGCACCAGCTTGCCGATACCGATTCATTCAAGCGTGTTTATGCCGCTGCCGCGCCAACATCGCTGGCGCAGACCAGCGCTTCACTGCAGCAAGCCAGCGAGGCGCTGAAGCCACTCGGCCTGGTGCGGCCGGCGTCACGTTGCCCGGCCTGCGGCCACCAGATCCGCTGGTTCGAAAATATCCCGGTGCTCAGCTGGTTGATGCTGCGCCGGCGCTGCTCGGCCTGCGGCACGCCGATCTCGATGCGCTATCCGGCCATCGAGCTGCTCACCGCACTGCTCTTTGCGGCGGTCGGTTGGCGTTTCAACGAGCAACCCGCGGCGCTGATGTGGTGCGCGGTGGTCGCTGCACTTCTCGCGTTGTCGATGATCGACTGGGACACCACGGTGCTGCCCGACGCGATGACGCTGCCCCTGCTCTGGGCCGGCCTGGCCGCGGCCGCCGCCGGCTGGACACTGCCGCTGCAAGCCGCCGTGATTGGTGCGGCGGTCGGCTACTTGTCCCTGTGGTCGGTGTACTGGCTGTTCAAGCTGACCACCGGCAAAGAAGGCATGGGTTATGGCGACTTCAAACTGCTCGCGGCGATCGGCGCCTGGCTGGGCTGGCAGGCGGTGCTGCCGGTGGTGCTGATGGCGTCGATCATCGGCGCCGTAGTCGGCATTGGCATGAAGGCCAGCAGCGCCTTGCGCGAAGGCCGCTACGTGCCGTTCGGGCCCTTCCTGGCCGGCGGTGGCATCGTCGTCTTGCTCGTCGGTCTGCCCACGGTGCTGGGCTGGATCGGCTGGGACTGAAGTGACAGCCCCCACGCTTGTCGCTGCGCGCCTGCGCTGCCATCCGGCTTGCAGGCCGGCTGGCCTTCGCCAGCCACAAAGCCCCTTTCGGGCCTTTGTGCGCGGGTTCAGCCCCCCAAGGGGGCGTCAGGCCGCTTGGGGCGGCCCGGCGCCGGACTGAGACCGTTTCGGGTACGCCGTGAAGATCGGCCTGACCGGCGGCATCGGCAGTGGCAAGAGCACCGTCGCCGGCATCCTGCAAGACCTCGGCGCGGTGCTCGTCGACGCCGACGCGATTTCGCGTTCGCTCACCGCCGCTGGCGGCGCGGCGCTGCCGGCGCTGGCGGCTGTCTTCGGGCCCGACATCATCGGCACTGATGGTGCGCTTGACCGCATGAGGATGCGCGAGCTGGCGTTCAGGGATGCTCAGGCCAAGCAGCAACTCGAAGGGGTGCTGCATCCGATGATCGGCGCCATCACACACGCGCAGGCCACGGCGGCGGGTGACAAGACGGTCGTCTTCGATGTGCCGCTGCTCACCGAGTCGAGCAGCTGGCGTGCCCGGGTCGACCGCATCCTGGTCGTCGACTGTGCCGAGGCCACGCAACTGCAGCGCGTCATGCAGCGCAGCGGCTGGGATGAAACCACGGCACAGCGTGTGATCGCGCAGCAGGCCTCGCGGGCGCAACGCCGCGCCATCGCCGACGCCGTGGTCGTCAACGACGGGATCACGATCGACGGCCTGCGCGCAGAGTTGCAGTCACTCTGGAACTGCTGGTGCCCAGCCTGAGGCACTGCGCGCCTTGAAGCCTGCGGGCCAGAAGCCGCACGAGGCTGTGGAACAATCACGCCCGACCTCCTGAACTCCTGCAAGCGGCGCGCGTTGATCACCTACGAATACCCGTTCAACGAAAGCATTCGCACAATGCTGCGGCTCGAGCACCTCTTCGAGCGGCTCAGCCAATTGATCGATCGTGATGCTGCGCTGGACCACCACTTTGCGCTGGCGACGATTTTCGAGGTCATGGACGTTGCCTCGCGCGCCGACCTGAAGTCCGACCTGCTCAAGTAACTCGAGCGCCACAAGGCGCAGCTACAGGGTTATCGCGGCATCCCGCATATCTCCGAGGCCGCGCTCGACGAGGTCATCGGCCGCATCGACCGCGCCTTCAGCGGCCTGAACCTGTTGCAGGGCAAGGCCGGCCAGGCCTTGACCACCAACGACTGGCTGATGAGCATCCGCAGCCGCATCAATATCCCCGGCGGCACCTGCGAATTTGACCTGCCGGCTTACTACGCCTGGCAGCAGCACGAAGCGCCACACCGCCGCGCCGACCTGCAAGGCTGGGCCTCGACGCTGATGCCGCTGGCCGAGGCGCTGCATGTGCTGCTCAACCTGCTGCGCGACAGCGGTGCGCCGCAGCGTGTGATTGCCGCTGCGGGCCAGTTCCAGCAGCGCCTGCCCGAAGGCAAGAGCTACCACCTGCTGCGCCTGCGCATCGACGGCAGCAACGGGCTGGTACCCGAGATCAGTGGCCACCGGCTGCTCGTCTCGGTGCGCATGATGCGTGCCGACGCCGAAGGCCGGCTCAAGAACGCGGCCGACGATACGTCGTTCGAGCTGACGCTCTGTTCCTGAAAGTGTGAGGCTTGAAGCGCGTGTTGCCGGTAAAGGCCGAACGCCAGGTTCCCTGCCCGTCATGCCGCGGGCCGGCGCTGTTCAGCCCGCGCAACCCGTGGCGGCCGTTTTGCAGCGAACGCTGCCGCAACGTTGATCTTGGTGCCTGGGCGAGTGAAGGTTATCGCGTCGCGGCGCCACCGACGACCGAGGACGAAGACGGCAGCGAAGCCGTCGACACCAACCCGGCCCCGCCGACACCGCGGCACTGAACGCGGCTGCCGAGACGGTGGCCGCAGCGCGACCGCCTCAGGCCTGCGCCAGGCCGCCCCAAGCGGCCTGACGCCCCCTTGGGGGGCTGAGGCCGCGCACAAAGGCCCGAAAGGGGCTTTGTGGCTGGCGAAGGCCATCCGGCCTGCAAGCCGGATGGCAGCGCAGGCGCGAAGCGGCAAGCGTGGGGGTTGTCATCTCAAGCGCCGCCGCGGTACATCGCGTCGATCTGCTCGGCGTACTTGGCCTGCACCAGCTTGCGTTTGAGCTTCATCGTCGGTGTCAGCTCTTCGTCTTCGGCGCCGAGCTGGCGGTCGAGCAGGAAAAACTTCTTGATCTGCTCGACGCGGGCGAACTGCTTGTTGACGCGGTCGACCTCGGCCTGGATCAGCGCCTGCACTTCCGGCGCGCGGGTCAGGCTGGCGTAGTTGGAAAACGGCACGTCGCTGTCCTGCGCGAAGCGCTCGACGTTTTCCTGGTCGATCATCACGATCGCGGTGAGATACGGCCGCTGGTCGCCGATGACCACCGCATCGGTGATGTAGGGCGAAAATTTCAGCTCGTTTTCAAGCTCGCTCGGCGTCACGTTTTTGCCGCCCGCGGTAATGATGATGTCCTTGATGCGGTCGGTGATGCGGAAGTAGCCGTCGGCGTCGACCGTGCCGACGTCACCGGTGTGCAGCCAGCCTTCGGCGTCGATCGTCTCCTTGGTTTTTTCCGGCTGGTTCAAGTACCCCATGAAGACATTCGGCCCGCGCACCAGCAGCTCGCTGGTCACCGGGTCGAGGCGGACTTCGTTGAACGCCGCCGCGGGGCCGATCGAGCCCGGCTTGATGCCGGTGGCTGGCACGCCGGTGCTCGCGCCGCAGGACTCGGTCATGCCCCAGACCTCAAGCATCGGCACGCCCAAAGCGAGGTACCACTTCACCAGCTCGGGTGAAATCGGCGCCGCGCCGGTGACCAGATATCGCGCGCGCTGGATGCCGATCAGCTGGCGCACATTGTTCAGCGCCAGCCACCGTGCCAGCATGAACTTGAGCTTCAACCAGGCCGACACCGGTTGCTTGGCGAGCACCCGGTCGGCGATCTCGGTGCCGACGCCGATGCTCCAGCCGTAGGCCAGCTGCTGCACGCGGCCACTCTCCTTGAGCGTGATCATCACGCCCGAATAAAACTTTTCCCACACCCGCGGCACGGCGGTGAAAACGGTCGGCGCGATCTCGCGCACGTTTTCAGGGATCGTCTCCGGGTTTTCGACGAAGTTGAGCACCGCGCCGGTGTACATGCCGAAATACTCCCCGCCCATGCGCTCGGCGATATGGCACAGCGGCAAAAAGGCCATGCGCTCGTCGGCCTGCGATTGGGCGATCAGCGAGTTGTAGCCACGCGCGGTGTAGACCAGGCCGGCGTGGCTGTGCATCGCGCCTTTGGGCCGCCCGGTGGTGCCCGAGGTGTAGACCAGGATCGCCAGATCTTTGGGCTGGCAGGCCGCCACCGCATCGCGCACCACCGTCGGCTGACTGGCCAGCAGCGCACGCCCGCGAGTGCGCAGCTCGGCCAGCGCGATCACCG
>JANOKR010000296.1:0-3642 GCA_031419315.1 Betaproteobacteria bacterium | reverse complement strand
GGCCGACCTTGATCTTCACGCCGCCGATGCCACGTGCCAGGCAGGCTTCGACATTGGCCAGCACCTCGGGCAGCGGCGACGACAAAAAGCCGCCCGAGGTGTTGTAACACTGCACGCTGTCGCGGTGCGCGCCGAGCAACTTGGCCAGCGGCAGGCCCGCACGCTTGGCTTTGAGGTCCCACAGCGCGATGTCGAACGCAGCGATCGCCTGCGTCGCCAGCCCGCTGCGGCCGACCGATGCGCCGGCCCAGCAGAGTTTGTCCCAAAGCCGGGCGATATCGTTCGGGTCTTCGCCGATCAGGTTGGGCGCGATCTCTTTGGCATGTTCAAACTGTCCCGGCCCGCCGGCACGTTTGCTGTAGCTGAAGCCGATGCCTTGGTGGCCTTGCCGGGTCTGGATCTCGGCGAACAAAAAGGCGATTTCTGTCAGCGGCTTCTGGCGCCCGGTGAGCACCTTGGCGTCGCTGATCGGCGTGGCCAGCGGCAGGAACACCAGGCTCAGCTTGATCGATTCGATGCGGTCGGTGCTGGCCACGCCTGCAGCGAGGCCGGCGGCGAGCGGGTTGGCAGCGATCGTTGTTGATTGCGTCATGCTCATTCCGGTTTGATGCCCGCGGTCTTGATGACGCGGGTCCAGAGGTCGATCTCGCTCTTCACAAAATCGGTATATGCCTTGGCGCCGACCGGCGGCACGACAAAGCCCACCGACTCCATGCGCGTTTTGATTTCAGGCGAGGCCATGATCTTTTTCATCGCCGCCTCAAGCCTGTCGACGATCGGCTGCGGCGTGCCCTTGATCGCCGACAGCCCCGACCACGACAGCGCCTGGAAACCTGCGAAGCCGCTCTCGGCGACCGTCGGTACGCCGGGGTAGAGCGGGTTGCGCTGCGCACTGGTCACGGCCAGCGCGTAGAGCTTGCCGGCCTTGACATGGGGCAGGGCGACATCCTGGTTGATGAACATCAGCGGGATCTGGCCGCCGAGCAGGTCTTGCATCATCGGCCCGCCGCCGCGGTACGGGATGCCGACCATGAAAAAGCCATTGCAGGCTTTCACACCTGCCGGGCAACGGCTGGCTTCGAGCTTGAGCAACTCCATCGCCATATGGCCCGATGCCGCATGCGTGAAGCCGTAGTTCAGCCGCGCGGGGTTCTTGCGCACATGGTCGACCAGTTCCTTGAAGCTGCGGAACGGCGTCGACGGGTGCACCACCAGCACGTTGGGGCCGGAATGGATCTGGTTGATGTGCACGAAGTCGCGCATCGAGTCGTAGGCCAGTTTGGCATCGAGCCCATGCGCGACGGCGTTGGAGCCGACGCCGGTGAGCACGACCGTGTAGCCGTCGGCGGGCATCTTGGCTGCCCGCGCGATGCCGATCGTGCCGCCGGCACCGCCGATGTTTTCGACCACGAACTGCTGGCCCAGTTCTTTGCTCAGCGCATCGGCGGCCATGCGGCCCATGATGTCGCTGGTGCCGCCCGCGGGGAACGGCACGATGAGCTTGACCGGCTTGGCTGGCCAGTTGTCTTGCGCCTGGGCCGCGACGCCGATGAAGGCCATCGCGGTGGCCAGTGCGGTGGATATCACGGCGAGCAGGTTGCGTCGAATCATGAGCGAGCTTTCGGTGCGGTGGTGTGAATGCAGAGTCCAGGGCGGTTCTGCTTTTTGGCACGGGCCGGCTTGAATTCTCCTACACTGGCAAAATGAACAGACCAGTACATTCTGCACCCGGGAAGGGGCCCCCTGTCAAGAAGTCCCTTTCAGCGGCACGCGCTGAGCCGGGCCCAGCGAAGCGAAAGGGCAAGGCCGACACGCCGCGCAAAGCGGGCCAGCCGGCAAAACCCGAGCCGCGCACCAACGACCCCGAACGCACGATGGCCGACATCCTGGCTGTGGCCACTCGCGAGTTCAGCGAGAAGGGCCTGGCCGGTGCCCGCATCGACGTCATCGCCGAGGCGATGAAGACGAGCAAGCGGATGATCTACTACTACTTCGGCAGCAAGGAAGCCTTGTATGTCGCGGTTCTGGAAGAGGCTTACCGCGGCATCCGCAGCACCGAAGCCGAGTTGCACATCGAAGACCTGGCGCCAGAAGACGCGCTGCGCCGGCTTGTCGGCCTGACCGTCGACTACCAGCTCGCACACCCTGATTTCACGCGCCTGGTGATGACCGAGAACATCCACCGCGGTGTGCACCTGGCGCGCAGCAAGGCGATCCAGACGCTCAACGTGCCGGCCATCGAAGGCCTGCGCAAGGTGCTGGAGCGCGGCCGCGCAGCGGGTGTTTTTCGCGCCGGCATTGACCCGCTGGATCTGCACATGTCGATCAGTGCGCTGGCAATTTTCAACGTCGCCAACAAACATACTTTTGCGCTGATTTTCAAACGTGATCTGGATGCGCCAGCGGCGTTGATTGCGCGCCGCGACAGCATCATCGAGATGATCGTGCGCTTCGTGCGCAAGTAGTCCGGCGGCAGCCGGCGTGCCGCTGCCGGCAGCGATGTCCCGGCTATCGGGACGATGCAGCGACGACGTCGCGATGGTGTTGAGTCGGGTGCGGGTTTGCACCTAGCTTAAAACTAACCAGTTCGTACATTATTGCTTTGCAAGCCACACGGCGACTGCCGCGCTGCGCTGGCAGCCTTGTCGCCGGAGACCCCATGCAACGCTGGATCGACCGTTACTGCCGGATGCTCGAATACACCATCGCGCTGCTGCTCGCGCTGATGGTCGTGCTCGTCTTTGGCAACGTCGTGCTGCGCTACGGCTTCAATTCCGGCATCACGGTGTCGGAAGAAGTCTCGCGCTGGGCTTTTGTCTGGCTGACTTTTCTCGGCGCCATCGTCGCGCTCAAGGAGCATGGCCATCTCGGCAGCGACATGCTCGTGTCGCGGTTGCCGATCGTCGGCAAGAAGGTCTGCCTTGTCGTCGGCCAGCTGCTGATGCTCTACATCACCTGGCTGATGTTCTCCGGCGCCGTGGCGCTGGCGCGCATCAGCTGGGATGTCGAAGCGCCGGTGACCGGCTGGTCGATGGCGTTTTTCCATGGCGCTGAACTGGTCTTCGCGGTCTCTGCCGCAGTCCTGTTGGTGCGCGAGATGTGGCGCGCGCTGAGCGGCCAGCTCAGCGAGGCCGACCTGGTGATGGTCAAGGAATCCGAAGAAGCCGGCGAGCTGCAAGCGCTGCAGGCCGAGCTGGCGCGGGACGAGCAGCGCGAACCCAAGGGCGCCGCCAAGCCGCCGGGGAGCGCGCGATGACGATCCTGGTTTTCATCGGCTCGCTGCTCGCCGCGATGGCGCTGGGCATCCCGATTGCTTATGCGCTGCTGGCCAGCGGCGTCGCGCTGATGTGGCACCTGGACATGTTTGACGCGCAGATCCTGGCGCAGAACCTGGTCGAAGGCGCCTATAGCTTCCCTCTGCTGTCGGTGCCGTTTTTCATGCTCGCCGGCGAGATCATGATTGTCGGCGGCCTGTCCAGGCGCATCGTCGACTTTGCGCTGGCGCTGGTCGGCCACATCAAGGGAGGCCTCGGCTATGTGACCATCATTGCGGCGATTTTGCTGTCGGCCTTGTCGGGCTCGGCGGTGGCCGACGCGGCTGCGCTGACCGCGCTGCTGCTGCCGATGATGGTCAAGGCCGGC
>JANOKR010000295.1:0-8578 GCA_031419315.1 Betaproteobacteria bacterium | reverse complement strand
AAGCCGGCGATGAAGGTCGAGCGCACCACGATCTGCGGGCAGATCTCGCGCCAGCGCGCCAGTCGCTCGAGGTTGCGCTCGCCGCTGGCCGGGCGCTTCATGCGCCGCAGCACGCCGGGGTCGGCATGCTGGAAAGGCACGTCCAGGTACGGCAGGATGCGGCCGTCGGCCATCAGCGGCAGCACGTCGTCGACATGCGGGTACGGGTAGACGTAGTGCAGGCGCACCCAGGCACCAAAAGGTTGAGCCAGCAGCGCCAGCTGTTCACACAGGTCGGCAAAGCGGGTCTTCACCGGTTTGCCGTCCCAGAACCCCACGCGGTATTTGACGTCGACGCCGTAGGCGCTGGTGTCCTGGCTGATGACGAGGAGCTCCTTGACACCCGACTCGAAGAGCGCGCGCGCTTCGTTGAGCACATCGCCGATCGGCCGCGAGACCAGGTCGCCGCGCATGCTCGGGATGATGCAGAACGTGCAGCGGTGGTTGCAGCCTTCGCTGATCTTCAGATATGCGTAGTGGCGCGGCGTGAGTTTGATGCCGGCGATACCGCGAAACTGCGCGCGCACCGCCGGCACGAGATCGACAAAAGGGTCGTGCGGTTTGGGCACATGGCGGTGCACCGCGTCCATCACCTCTTGCGTCGCATGCGGGCCGGTGACGGCGAGCACCTTGGGGTGCATCTCGCGCACCAGGTTGCTGCCCACTGCACCCGATGCCCCGGCCTTCGCGCCCAGGCAGCCGGTGACGATGACACGCCCGTTGGCGGCCAGGGCTTCACCGATGCTGTCCAGGCTTTCTTTGACTGCGTCGTCGATGAAGCCGCAGGTATTGACGATCACCAGGTCGGCGCCGGCCAGGCTCTTGCTCGTGGCGTATCCCTCGGCGCTGAGCTGGGTCAGGATGAGTTCTGAATCGGTCAGCGCCTTGGGGCAGCCGAGGCTGACAAAGCCGATCATCGGTGCCGCGCCAGCGGCGCGCGCAGGCGGGGTCTGGCCGGCATCGGCGGGCTTGTTTTGGGGCATGGGCGATTCTCGCTCATGCCCCGGGCGGTGCCGGCTCGCGCCAGCCTGCGCCGGCTTCAGTCGCGGCGGCGGCGTGCGCGCAGACCGACGAGCGCAGTGCCGGCGAGCAGCAGCGCCCAGGTCGATGGCTCGGGCACCACGACCACATTGAAAGCGCCGGCTTCGGTGTAGTTGCCGCTGAGCAGGTCAAAGTACACCGTGGCCACCCCGGTGCCGGTGGCGCCACTGAAGATGCCGGTGCCATCTTCGACCGTGAACTGGACTTCGCCCTTGGCCAGCGTCGGGCTGATGGCCGCGACGCTACCGGTCAATGAGCCGAGCAGGCTGTTGCCGTCCGGCCCGATATCGGCGAAGACCCAGCTGCCGCTGACGGTGCCCGCCGGAAAACCGAGCAGGACTTCGGCGGCGAGGACCTCCCAGCTGCCCGCGATCGGCGAAACCAGGCCGGCCCAGTCGTTGGCCACACCCGAGGCCGTGACCTCCAGGCAATCGGGCTCGGCAACGCAGGCTTGCACGGTCGCGCTGCCATGCCCGGTGTAGAGAAAGCTGATTGGCGTGGCAGCCTGTGCAGCCGCGGCCGAGAATGCAAAAAATGCCGCCGTGGCGACCCAGCGGCGCCAGACTGGCATGGACAACAAGACCCTGGACATGATGAACCTCCACGGGGTGGATCCCCCATTGAAGATTCGTCGGCAGGCGTCGGTTGGATGTGCGGGTTTGCCCGTATTGGTTGTCCGGGCTGGCTGACTGGTCGGTCTATCGCTTTGCGCCCGGGAATCCGGCAAACAGGTCGCCGGATGACTTCTCGATCTGCTCCTGCATCTTCGTGAACATCGCCTTGGACTGCTCGACATAGCTGCCCATCAGGTTTTGCATCACCGGTGCCTGGCCCTGCACGAACTGCGTCCACGCCTCGGGCGTGAAGGCCGTGGCCGGGCCCAGCAGGCCCTTGCCTGAATCGGAAAATTTGGTTTGCAGGTCGACGAAGGTTTGCAGATTTTTTTCGAGGTAGGCGCCCATCATCCCCTGCATCGCGTGGCCGTAAAAACGAATCAGCTGCTCGAGCATCTGGGTCGAAAAGATCGGCACGCCGCCGCTCTCTTCCTCAAGAATGATCTGCAAAAGGATGCTGCGTGTGAGGTCGTCGCCGCTCTTGGCGTCACGCACCTCGAAGTGCTCACCACCGAGCACCATGCGCTTGACATCGGCCAGCGTGATGTAGCTGCTGGTCTGGGTGTCGTAGAGCCGCCGGTTCGGGTACTTCTTGAGCACCCGCGGCCCACCGGGGCTAAGGTCGGCCGCTGCGGCGGCACTGCCGCGGCGTGGGGTTGGCATGCTTGCGGGCTCCTGGGATCGGGTGTCGGGCATTCTAGGAGCGCACACCAAGCGCGCAGCGCACGGGTTTCCCCGCGACCTTCGTCACGTTTGCAGCAGCGTCGGCCTGGGCTGGTCGCCGTCCCCCGCACCGTAAACTGTGTGGTTCTGTTACGCGAAGGAGAGGCCTTAGTCCGCCGCCGCGTGCAATCTCGCCGCGACATCGTGGACCCGGCCCCTATTTGTTCGATCCAACCTCATTGCGGCTTCGGTATTTGTATGCCTCGGAACCAGGCCTGGGCCGCGCCTTGGCGCTGTCGATCCTGACTGTCGCCATCGGCCTGGCGGCCACGCTGCTGCCCTTGCACGCCGCCGCGCAGGCTCCGGCGCAGAGCAGCGGCGATGCGGTGGCGTCGTTCGGCGATGAACAACTCGCCGCGGTAGCGCGCCTGGTGCAATCGGGTGGACAGCCGGCGGGCGCCACCGCAGCCACCACACTGCGTGACCGTGTCGGCGCTGCCGTACGCATCCACCCGCAAGCCCTGGCCGCCGATGCCAGCCAGCGCGCTGCTGCCGAGGCCACCCGGCTGACCCAGGCGCAGGCCTTGCCGCAGCTGTCGATCAGCCTCGATGGCGGCCCGCGCAAGACCGACGCGAGCACCGTTTTTGACACGCCCAAGCGCCACTACGACAGCGCCAGCGCCGCCGTGACGCTGCGCCAGACGCTTTTTGACCAGGGTGCCAACAAAGCCGCCGTCGAGGCCGGTCGCGAACGCGAATCGGCGATCGCCTGGCGGGCTGAAAACCGCCGCGCTGATCTGGCTGTGCAAGCCGTGCAGGCCTGGGCCGAAGTCCTGCGCCAGCGTGAGCGGCTGCGCCTGAGCCGGCTGAATGTGCAAGCGCTCGAACAGATGCTCGACTTCTTGCGCCGCCGCGAAGCGCTCGGTGCCGGCACGCAGAGTGATGTCTGGCGAGCGCAAGCGCGCCTGGCCGACGCACGCGGCGCGCTGGCCTCGGGCGAGGCGCGTGTCATCAGCAGCGAAGCGGCGTTTCGCGAAGCCTTCGGCGCCGAGCCGGGCGAGCTGCAAGCGCCGCTGCCGCCAGCCTACGACCGCAACCAGTTGCGCGAAGCCAGCAACGCGCTGGTGCTCAACAACGCGGCGCTGCGCAGTGCCGAGGCCGCCCGCCAGTCGAGCGAACACGAACGCGAGGCGGTGGACGCCAGCGAAAAGCCGCAGGTCAGCGTTGAGCTCAATGCCGCGCGGCGCGACATCGTGGGCGCCGGAAAACCCGGCAACGATGTCTCGGCGCTGGCCGCGCTGCGCTACAACTTCTACAGCGGCGGCGCCGACGACGCGCGCCGCGCGCAGGCCCGCCACCGCGTCACCGAAGCGGCCGAGCAGGCGCGCGGTGTGCGCATGCAAGTCGAGCGCGCGTTGGCACAGTCGCTGGCCGAAGAGGCCGCTGGCGACCGCGTGCTGGCCGCCCGGCGCGAAGCCGCGACGCAGGCCGCACTGGCGCTGCGCGCGGTGCGCGAGCTGTTTGCCAACCGGCGCGGTACGCTGCTCGAATTGCTCGCGGCGCAGGACGGCCTGCACGGCGCGGCGTTGCAACTCATCGACGCCGAGGCCGAGACCGTGATCAACCAGTGGCGGCTGCTCTATTTCGATGACCGCATCTTTGCTCCGGCCCTCGGGCTCGACCGCGCGCCGCAGGACGCCCCCCGCCGACCATGACGACCAACGACGTGCCCGTCACTGAAAACGCCCTGCCCTCGTCGATGCCGGCGCCGATCGATGCGGTCGATGAAGCCGCGACGAACGCCGCTGCCGCCACCGGCACCGCCCTGGCGCAGCCGCTCGAAGCCTGCCTTCTGCATCTCTTGCAGCAGCATGGCCGCGCGATGTCGATAGCGGCGCTGCGCGCCACCGTCGCGCACCCGGATGTCTGGACCTTGCGCGAGTTCATCGATGCCGCCGAGAGCCTGGGCTTCAGTGCGACAAAAGCCAATACTCTCGCCGGCCTGCGCCCGGTGCGCGACGAATCGATCCTGCTGCTGAAGCCCGACGGTGCGCCGATGTTGTGGCTCGACGAACTTGCCGACGGCAGCTGTCAGGTTTGGCAGCCCGGCGGCGCTGGCGCACAGACGATGCCCCGATTGGCGCTGGAGGCCAGCGCCAGCGTGATCTGCCTGCGCGCCCCGGCGCGGGTCGCAGCCGAAGATGCCGGCACCGCCCGCGGCCGCCACGGCCACTGGTTCTGGGGCCCGATCTTCGCCGGCCGCTCGCTCTTCTGGCGCACCGCGATCGCGGCCAGCCTGACGAATATCTTTGCGCTGGCATCGTCGGCGTTTTCGATGATCGTCTACGACCGCGTGATCCCGAACAACGCGCAGGCGACGCTGATGGCGCTGCTGGCTGGCGTCGGCATCGTGCTCGTCTTCGACTTTGTGATCCGCCTGCTGCGCGCGTATTTTCTCGACGTCGCCGGCGCGCGCGCCGATATGGAAATCGCCGATGCGGTATTCGACCATGTGCTCGACCTCGACCTGCGCACCCGCCGCGGCGCGCCGGGCATGTTGGCCAGCGTGCTGCGCGAGTACGAAACGCTGCGCGACTTCTTCACCTCGAGCACGCTGACGACGGTCATCGACATCCCGTTTTCGCTGCTCTTCATCGGCGTGCTGGTCTGGATCGGCGGGCCGATGGCCTGGGTGCCGGTGGTCGCGATCCCGCTCATGCTGGCGGTGGCCATCGCGCTGCAGCCGCACATGAAACGCCAGTCGCAACTGAGCCAGGAAGACGGCCAGATGAAGCAGGCGGTGCTGGTTGAAACGCTGAGCGGCCTGGAGACGATCAAGTCGCTCGGCGCCGGGGCGGTGATGCGCCGGCGCTGGCAGGACGCCGTCGCGCACCAGGCCCGGATCGGCCTGGATTCGCGCCAGATGGCGCAGTTCGCCGGCACCTGGGCCAACTTCGTCTACATGGCCTCGCAGATCGCGGTGGTCACGATCGGTGTTTATCTGGCGGTCGACGGCAGCGTCGGCACCGGCGCGATCGTTGCCGCGTCGATTCTCTGCGGCCGCGCGGTGCAGCCCTTTGCGCAGATCGCACAACTGTTGATGCGCCTGCACCAGTCGCTGGCCAGCCTGCGTGCATTGCAAAAGGTGATGGCCCTGCCGCGCGAACATCCCCCCGGCCAGGTGCGCATGGCGCACGACCGCTTGAGCGGGTCGATCGAATTGCGCGATGTCACTTTCCGCTACCCCGATCAATCGGCGCCGGTGCTCGACAAGGTCTCGATCCAGATCAACGCCGGCGACAAGGTCGCGGTCATCGGGCGTGTTGGCTCGGGCAAGAGCACGCTGGTCAAACTCATCCTCGGCCTGTACCAGCCGCAGGACGGCGCCTTGTTCGTCGGCGGGCACGACCTGCGCCAGCTCGACCCCGCCGACCTGCGGCGCAATATCGGCTCGGTCCTACAGGATGTCTGGCTGACCACCGGCACGCTGCGCCAGAACATCGCGCTCGGCGCCGATGCGCCGGGTGACGACGAGATCCTGCGCGTCGCGCAGATCGCCGGCGTGCACGAGTTTGCCGCTGCTGGCGCCAAGGGTTACCAGACGCCGATCAGCGAACATGGCGAAGGCCTGTCAGGCGGCCAACGCCAGCAGGTCGGCATCGCGCGGGCGATGGTCGGTGCGCCGCCGATCTTTTTGTTTGACGAGCCGACGAGTGCGATGGACCCGACCGCCGAACGCCTGCTTTTGCAGCGCCTCAAAGAGGCGACCCAGGGCGCGACGGTGGTGCTCATCACGCACAAACCGTCGATGCTCGAACTCGTCGACAAGGTGATCCTGCTCGACAAGGGCAAGGTCTTGGCGCAAGGCCCGAAAGCGGCGGTGTTGAAGATGGCGGCGGGCCAGGCCGGGCCGATTGCGGGCAGCGGCGGCGGAGCGGCAATATGAGCAGCAACATGAGCGGCAACCGCAGCAGCGACAACGGCAGCAATGTCAGCAGCACCGTGCAACGGCGCAATGCCGCCGCGTCGCAGGGCAGCCGGCTGTTGATCTCCGAAGCCTCGCGCATCGCCGATATCAGCCGCGCCGCGAACTGGCTGTTGATCGCCATCGCGCTTGCGTTTGTGTCGCTCGCAATCTGGGCCGCGGTGGCCCAAGTCGACACCGTCGCGCAGGCCACCGGCAAGGTCATCCCCTCGGCGCGGGTGCAGGTGATGCAGAGCCTCGAAGGTGGCGTCGTCACCGCGATCCATGTCCGCCAGGGCCAGCGTGTAGAAGCCGGTGCAGCGCTCATCGACCTGAGCCCATTGGCCGCCGAAGGCGACCTGCGATCACGCCGGCAGCAGGCGCTGGCGCTGGATGCGCGGGTGGCACGCCTGCGCGCCGAAGCGGATGGCGGCGAGCCGGTTTTTGCCGCCGCCTTGAGCCGTGACGGCGCGGAGTTCGTGCGTGTCGAGCGCAGTGCGTTCAGCACCCGGCGTACCGAGCAGTCTTCGCAGGCCGCGATGCTGACTGCGCAGACGGCGCAGAAAACGCAGGAGCTCGAAGAAGCGCGGGTGCTGCTGCGCACCTCGCAGCAGACCCTGGCGGCGGCGCGCAGCGAACGCGAGATCGTCGAAAAACTCGTCGCGCAAGGCTTGGAGCCGAAACTCGAATTGATCCGCCTGGACCGCACGATCGGCGAAGCCGACGGCCGCGCGCAAGGTGCCAAGGTTGCAATCGAACGCCTGACCCAGGGCATCGTCGAAGCGCGTGCGCGGCGTGACGCTCAAGCGCAGTTTTTCCGCGCCGCGGCGCGCGACGAACTCAACCGCGTTATCGGCGAGCTGCGCGCGCTCGAACAAGGCCTGCCGGCGCTGGCCGACCGCTTCGAGCGCACCGCCCTGAAAGCACCCGTCGCGGGCATCGTCAATCGGGTGCTCGTGACGACTATCGGTGGTGTCGCGCGGCCGGGTGACCCGCTGCTCGAACTGGTGCCCGGCGACGACCAGCTGGTCGTCGAGGCGCTGGTCTCGCCGCGCGATATTGGCTTCATCAGCGTCGGCCAGAAGGCGCGTGTGCGCGTGACGGCATTCGACTATTCGATCTACGGCGCGATGGCAGGCGAAGTCGTGCAGGTCGGCGCCGACGCACTGACCAACGAACGTGGTGAAGCCTTCTACGTCGTGCGCGTACAGACCGCGCTGGCGGCGATCACCAACCACGGCAAAAGTCTGCCGATCATCCCCGGCATGCAGACCCAGGTTGATATCGTCACCGGCTCGAAGACCGTCGCCAACTACCTGCTCAAGCCGCTGATCTCGGTGCGCGAGGGCGCGTTTGGCGAGCGCTGATCGGCGGCTCGCCGTTGAAGCATCGCGCGGTAGCGCAAGCGATCTTCAACGACCTGAGCGGCTGCGAACAAAATGACTCTCGACCCTGCCCTCATCGTCAGCTGGCACGCTCATGTGTACTTCGACGCTGCGAGTCGGCAAACCGCGTGGTCACTGCGCGAGACCATCGGCACCGAGCTGGCCGGCCACATCGAGATCGGTCGCTTCCACGAAAAGCCGGTCGGCCCGCATCCGATGTGGAGCTATCAACTCGCTTTCCCCGCGGCAGGCTTTGTGCATGTCGTCAGCTGGCTCGTGCTCAATCACGGCACGCTTGATGTGTTCATCCATCCCAACACCGGCGACGCATTGCGGGATCATCGCGACTGCGCCGTCTGGCTCGGCCGCTCGCATGTTCTGAACCTGGCGGCGTTGGGCGGCTGACGCGTGCGGCTTGCTCGTTCCTGCAGCGGCGCGCGCAGAGACGGCACGGGGGCGGCCCGGCTACGCTTCTGGAATTCTTAGGCACTCCACCGGGCCAGCCCCGCACCGACTCTGCGTGTGACGACGGTGGCGGCCCAACGCGATCAGGATGGGCCGTTGAATTGGTATTCTCAGCGCACAGGCCGCCACCGGCCCAGCCGGGGTTGGGGTGGCCGGCGTAGGGCGTAAGAATTCCACAACCGAAGCCGGCCACCTCAACCCCGGCTGCGAGAACAAAGCGCGCGCCGAGACCAAAGCGGCGTTCAACGCCGCCCGGATCAACGCGCGATGACGCGCACCATCTCGAGCACCTTGTTCGAGTAGCCCCACTCGTTGTCGTACCAGGCGACGACCTTGACGAAGGTCGAGTCCAGCGCGATCGACGCGTCGGCGTCGAAGACGCTGGTGCACGGCTCGCCGCGGAAGTC
>JANOKR010000294.1:0-5390 GCA_031419315.1 Betaproteobacteria bacterium | reverse complement strand
CCAAGGCGCGGCTCGGCTGGGCGGCGCAATTCGATCTCGCGCGCATGTGTGCCGACAGCTGGCGCTGGCAGTCGATGAACCCGCTCGGCTTCGAGACCTGAGTCGGCTCTCTGCAGGCTTCAGCCGCGGCACGCGCCCTGCGCAAAACAGGCCCACGATGATCCTCGTCACTGGCGGTGCCGGTTTTATCGGCAGCCATTTTGTCGTCGAATGGATGGCCGAAGTTGGTGAGCCGGTGATCACGCTGGACGCCCTCACCTACGCCGGCAACCGCGACCACCTGCGCTCGCTGAACGGCGACACGCGACACCGGTTTGTGCATGGCGACATTCGCGATCGCCACCTGGTCGATGACCTGCTGTTGCAGGCGCAGCCGCGCGCGGTGGTGCACTTTGCCGCCGAGAGCCATGTCGATCGCAGCATCCTCGGGCCGGCGCACTTCATGCAGACCAATGTCGACGGCACCTACGCGCTGCTCGAAGCCACACGCGGGTATTGGGCCACGCTCGACGGCGCCGCGCGAGCGGATTTCCGCTTCCTGCACATCAGCACAGACGAGGTGTACGGCAGCCTGGCGCCCGGCGCCGCGGCGTTCACCGAAGACCACCCGCATCGGCCGAACAGCCCGTATGCGGCGAGCAAAGCTGCCGGCGACCACCTCGTCCGCGCCTGGCACCAGACCTACGGCTTGCCGGTGCTCACCGTGCATGCTTCCAACAGCTACGGCCCGCGGCAGTTTCCGGAAAAACTGATCCCGCTGATGATCTGCAAGGCGCTGGCCGGCGCGCCGCTGCCGGTCTACGGTGACGGCCGGAATGTGCGCGACTGGCTGCATGTGCGCGACCACTGCCGCGCGCTACGCATGGTGCTGAGCCGGGGGCGGGTCGGTGAAACCTACAACGTCGGCGGTGGCAATCAGCGCTCCAATATCGAGATCGTCGAGCGGATTTGCACCCTGCTCGATGACCTGCGGCCGAGCCCCGCCGGCCCCTACCGCCGCCTGATCAGCTTTGTCGCCGACCGGCCTGGCCACGACCGCCGCTATGCCGTCGATGCGGCCAAGATTCAGCGCGAACTCGGCTGGCGGCCGAGCGAAGATTTCGACGCCGGCCTGCGCGAGACCGTGCAGTCGGTGCTCGACCAGGCCGGCGCCTGAGCTGGCCCGCCGGGCGTGCCCGGCGCATGCACTACAGGCGCCAGAGCTGCAAGCCCGCCGCCGCCACCGCGGCCGGATCGAAGGCCGACTTGACGTCGACAAAACAGCCCTTGGGCACGACCTTGGCGGCCAACTCGGCCATCGGCTTGTCTTGGTACTGCTGGTGCGCCACCGCGGCGACGATCGCGTCGGCAAGTGGCAGGTCGTCCCACTTCGTCAGCACGACACCGTATTCGTGCATCGCCTCGGCGGGGTCGCCCTCGGGGTCGTGCACGAAGACTTCGACGCCATAGGTTTTGAGCTCGTTGATGATGTCGACGACCTTGCTGTTGCGCAGGTCGGGGCAGTTTTCCTTGAAGGTCAGGCCGAGCACGTTGACCTTGGCGCCCTTGATCGAACTGCCGGCCGAGATCATCTGCTTGACGGTCTGCTCGGCGATGTACTTGCCCATGCCGTCGTTGATGCGACGCCCGGCCAGGATGACCTGCGGCGTGTAGCCCAGCATCTCGGCCTTGTGCGTCAGGTAGTAGGGGTCGACGCCGATGCAATGGCCGCCGACCAGGCCGGGCCGGAAGGGCAGGAAGTTCCACTTCGTGCCTGCCGCCTTGAGCACTTCAAGCGTGTCGATGCCGACGCGGTGAAAGATCACCGCGAGCTCGTTCATCAGCGCGATATTCAGGTCACGCTGGGTGTTTTCGATGACCTTGGCAGCTTCGGCCACGGCGATGCTGCTGGCCGGGTAGACACCGGCCTTGATGACTGCGCCGTAGATCTCGGCGACCTTGGCCAGCGTCGCCGGCGTATCGCCCGAAACGACCTTGGTGATCTTGGTCACCGTGCGTTCCTTGTCGCCCGGGTTGATGCGCTCGGGGCTGTAGCCGACAAAAAAGTCGGTCTTCCACTTCATGCCCGACTGCTTCTCGAGGATCGGGATGCAGACCTCTTCGGTGGCACCCGGATAGACGGTCGACTCGTAGACCACGATCGCGCCACGCTTGAGATTCTTACCGACACTTTCCGACGATTTCACCAGCGGCGTGAAGTCGGGTTGGTGGGCCTCGTCGACCGGCGTCGGCACCGCGACGATGATGAAGTCGGCGTCGCGCAGCGCGGTCGGATCGGTGGTGCAACTGAAATGCACCGAGGCCTTCAGGTCGGCGCGCGACACCTCGCCAGTCGGGTCGATGTGGTTCCGGTAGGACTCGATCTTGGCGGCCGACAGATCGAAGCCGATCGTCTTGTAGAGCTTGCCAAATTCAACGGCCAGGGGCAGGCCGACATAGCCCAGTCCAACAACTGCAATCGTGGTCATGGATGAAAGTCCTCGGAGTCTGAAATCAAACCTTGAAATAGTCGCGGTACCAGGCGACAAATCGGCGCACACCTTCGGGCACCGGCGTGCCCGGGGTGAAACCGGTCCAGCCGGTCAGCTCGGAGACATCGGCATGGGTCGCCGGCACATCGCCGTCTTGCAGCGGCAGATAATTTTTCTGCGCGGTTCGGCCCAGGGCCTGCTCGATGGCTTCGATAAAACTCATCAGCGGCACCGGAGCCTGGTTGCCGATATTGAAGACCCGATAGGGCACGTTGCTGCGCGCCGGATCGGGTGCCGCAGGGTCATAACCCTCACCGGCGGTGGCGATGCGGTCGAGCGTGCGCACCACACCTTCGGCAATATCGTCGACGTAGGTGAAGTCACGCACCATCTTGCCGTGGTTGAAGACGTCGATCGCGCGGCCTTCGAGAATCGCCTTGGTAAACAAAAACAGCGCCATGTCCGGCCGGCCCCAGGGGCCGTAGACGGTGAAAAAGCGCAGCCCCGTCGTCGGCAGGCCGAAGAGGTGGCTGTAGGTATGCGCCATCAACTCGTTGGCCTTCTTCGTCGCCGCGTACAGGCTCACCGGATGGTCGATATTGTGGTGCTCCGAAAACGGCATCGCGGTGTTGCCGCCATAGACACTCGAACTCGACGCGTAGACCAGGTGTTTCACCGCAGCGTGGCGGCAGCCTTCGAGGATGTTGGTGAAGCCGACGATATTGCTGTCGATGTAGGCATGCGGGTTCTGCAGCGAGTAACGAACGCCGGCTTGTGCTGCGAGATGCACCACGCGGTCGAAACGCTCGCGCTCGAAGAGCTCGGCCATGCCCGCACGGTCGGCGACATCCATCTTGACGAAGCGGAAGTCCGGCTTCGGCGTCAGCCGCGCCAGGCGGTCGACCTTGAGCTGCGGGTCGTAGTAGTCGTTCAGGTTGTCCAGACCGACCACGCTGTCGCCACGTGCCAGCAGCAACTGCGACACATGCATGCCGATAAAACCGGCGGCACCGGTGACGAGAATTTTCACGACTTTTTTCCCTCACTGAATCCAAACACCGGCCTCACGCCACCACCGTCAGCTCGTCGATCAGGCCTTTGGTCTGGCGGATATTGCCGCGGCTCGACGCGCCAAAAACAATCGACTCGATCTTCGGTTGTGCGCAGACATATTGAATCGCCTCGCGCGGCGTCAGTGCCCCCGAGGCCAGCACCGACATCGCGATCGGCCGGAAGCGCTTGTTCGCCAGGGTCTCTTCGTAGACGCCCAAGCCGCCGCACATGCGAAAGCCGATCTTGTTGATATTGGCGCAAACGATCGGGTTGTCGACGCCGACCTTTTCGAGCACCTGCAACAACTGCGGCATATTCATCGTGATGTAGCCCGGCTCGGCGCCGTACTTCGCCTTCACATGGTCGGCGAACATCCTGAAGGTCTCGTGCAGGCCGATGCCGAGCAGCAGGTCGACGATCACGTTCTGCATGAAGATCACCGGCGTCTGCAAGCCGTGGAACATCTTCATCTCGGCGTCGACAAGCAACTGCAAAACCCCTTCGATATCCTTGGTGGCGAGCGACTTGCCGGCCTTGAGCATGCCCGACAGCGCGCCGTCCTGCGGCAGGAAACGGCGCAGTGCCCCGATCAGGCCGTGTTCGGTTGCCGCATTGGCATATTTGTGCGCGTACGGCATGCAGGGGTAAAAACGGTAGTCGGGGTATTTCTGCGGGTAGGCCCGGAAGTGGTCGCAGATCTGCTCGACGCGGTCGTGCGTGGTGCACATGAAAGTGCGGATGCCTTCGGCATAGGCGTTGTCGAGGACCTCGATCACCGCCGACAGATCCTGGAACTTCATCGCCTGCGCGCGGGCCTTGTCCTCGGACATGTGGTTGACGCCAAAAAACTGGTTGTCGCCGAAGAGCACGCGGTCCATCTGGTGGGCAGTGGCTTGGGTCATCGCTGGATCCTGGTTGTCTGGTGCGCGTGCATGTGCATGTGCATGTGCATGTGCATGTGCATGTGCATGTGCATGTGCATGTGCATGTTTGGGTGCTTGCTTGCGTGCGGCCCTAGCCGAACAGCCGCTGCCAGAACGACTTTCGCTCAACCGCGTTGGCCGTCGCGGTGGTGGTGGCGCGCTCGGGCTGCGCTGCGACGATCCCGGCATTGGCGTCGGCAATCATCCGGGCGACGCGATCGGTGGCCAGCGCCGAGCGGAAGTTGTTGGTGCCACCAGGCCGGCGGTCCTTGACGGCCTTCACAAAATGGTCAATCTGCGCGGAGTACTCTTCACCGCGCAAGTAGTACCAGACCTCTTCGGTCAGTTCGGTGGTGAAACGCACCGTCCAACCAGGCTTGGTGTCGGGCAGCTTGGCATGCGCCTCGCGCAAGAAAATCTGGCATTCCTGGCGGTCGGCGGTGACACGCCCGTTGGTGCCCCAGACCGTGATCTTGGTCGACATCTTTCGAAAACTCTCGTCGCTCCAGTTGGCCGACAACCGGCCGCTCAAGCCCTTGCCGAAGTGCATCGAGCAATAGACCTCGTCTTCGACATCGGCAGAGTAAATGCGGTTCATGACCACACCGGACACCGATTCCGGCACACCGACCATGAAGTTCACCAGATCGATGGCATGGCTGGCGTAGTCGTAGAGGCAACCGCCGCCTTCGTTTTTTTCCGTCCGCCAGGTGCCGCCCTTGGGCTTGAGCACCACCGGCCCATAAGCCTCGGCCGTGATGTGGTGCAACTGCCCGAGTGCGCCAGAAGCGATGACCCGTTGTGCCTCGCGAAACGCGCCGACAAATCGGTAGTGGTAGCCGACCTGGGTGACCAGGTTTTTTGCCTCGGCGATATCGACCAGGCGCTGGCCGACCTCGGTGTCGAGCACGAAGGGTTTTTCGCAGAAAACATGCAAGCCGCG
>JANOKR010000293.1:0-1885 GCA_031419315.1 Betaproteobacteria bacterium | reverse complement strand
CCATCAGGTAGCGCGGCTTGTGGTCCGGCAGGCGGTGCGGCGTGTGCGCCATGATCCGCAGCATTTCTTCCTTGGGCTCGCCCACGCTCACGCCGCCGATGGCGTAGCCGGGAAACTCCATGTCGACCAGGGCGGCCAGCGACTCTTCGCGCAGGGACTCGAACATGCCGCCCTGCACGATGCCGAACAGCACGTTGGGGTTTTGCAGCCGGGCAAACTCGGTTTCGCAGCGCCGGGCCCAGCGCAGGCTCAGTTCCATCGAGACGCGCGCTTCGCGCTCGGTCGTGATGTGGCCCTTGGTCTCGTAGGGCGTGCACTCGTCGAACTGCATCACGATGTCGCTGTTCAGCACGCGCTGGATCTGCATGCTGACTTCGGGCGTGAGGAACAGCTTGTCGCCATTGACCGGCGACGCAAAGCGCACGCCTTCTTCGCTGATCTTGCGCATCTCGCCCAGCGAGCAGACCTGGAAACCGCCGCTGTCGGTCAGCAACGGTGGCCAGGATGATCTGCACGCCCATCTCTTGCAGCGAGCGCGGCAGCACGCCCTTGACCGTGCCGTAGCTGCCCACCGGCATGAACACCGGCGTTTCGACCACACCGTGGTTCAGCGTCAAGCGGCCGCGGTGGGCCTGGCCGTCGGTGGCCAGCAGATCGAACTTCAACATCGCCGCGATTGCGGCCGAGCGCTCCCGTGCCTTTTTCGTGACGTCCTTGGCATCCATTGACCAACCTGCCTTCAGCCGGCGCGCCGCCGGCCGATACGCCGGGGTGGTCCACATTCACGAAAGCGCGCATGAGAAACGAACTTGCCGTCTTGCTGAGCGCTGCGGCGCTGTGCCAAAGCGCCGCCGCCGCTTCCGACGCCGGCAGCTCGCGCCTGGAGCGCCGCTACGACACCACGCTGAGCTATTGGGTGGGGCCACCGAAATCGGACAACGTACGCGGCCACGTCACGCTGGACCTGAAGATGGTGGCCAAGGTCTGGACGCTGATGGGCGAGCCCGTCGTCTATTGCAGCGCGAGCTGGAAGATGCGCAACGCGTCGGTGGATATCCAGCGCCGTGGCCAATGGCACCGGGTAACGCAGCAGGACATGCCGGCCAAGACCTGGGACGCCGTTGATTTGGTGCAGGCGACGATCGGCTACCCGATCGCGCGCAAGAACCAGTCGTTTCGCGAGGTCGCGCACGCCTGGGTGCCGTGCGACATCGGCGCCAGCAACGGCAGCGGCGACGCGCGCGGTTCGTTCAACGTTCCGGGCAGCCCGAGCTGGGGCCAGCTGCTGATCACGCGCGAACGTTTCCAGGGCTCGCGCGCCTGGGATGCGGCACCCAACTGGATGCCGGCGGCCGAAGCCAAGGCGATGCTCAAGTCGCCTGACTTCGAGTTGCGGCCGCTGGAGGCCGGCAACCCGCCGAACGACATGGGGCTCGTGTTCGAGTTCAACTTCTGGCCCTGGATCGGCTGGCTCGACGAGCGGCTGGCGGCGCAGGAAACCCAGCGCGTGGCGGAGCGCGCCAAGACCCGCAAGAAGGTCGGCGATTCGCTCGACCCCTTCGACGCGATGGTGCAGGAGGTCGAAACCACCGCCGCGCAGCGCAGCGCGCAGGCCGACAGCAGCCAGGCCGACGGCGCGCGCCGCCAGACCGCCGAGCAGGCGGCGCAGCGGGGCCGCAAACTGGCGCAAAAGGGCTGCCTGCAAGCCGTCGACGCCGCCAACCCGCTGCCGGATTTTGACGCCGCCGCAGCGCGCGCCGAGGCCGGCCACGAGAAGTGCGGCAGTGGCATCGGCGTGGTCGCCTTCCGCGACAAGGCTAGCGGCCTCTCCGGCTACAAGCGGCCCGACGGCTCGGTACTGATCGAGCCGCGGTTCGCGAATGCC
>JANOKR010000292.1:0-5053 GCA_031419315.1 Betaproteobacteria bacterium | reverse complement strand
CGGCCAGGCGCCGCCACTGGGCGTCGCTCAACCAGCCATAGGGTTGGTAGACGCTGCGGAAATAACATTCGAGTTCGGTCACCGTGGCAAACGCCACCGGGTTGCCGGCGTAGGCGCGGATGCGCTCGATCGCCGCGGCGCTGACACTCGGCCCGCTGTCGTTGAGCACCAGGCGCGTGATGCGACCGCGCAGCGTCGTCGCCGCGCCGAGCAGGCCGATCGCACCGCCCATCGAAGTACCCAGCCATTGGCATTGTGTGATGCCGAGATGGTCGAGCAGGCCGGCAGCCAGCCGCACGTAAAAATCGAGGCAGTATTCCGCGGCCGGCACCGGGCTCCATTGGCTCAAGCCCCGGCCGATGGTGTCCGGGCAGATGACGCGCCAGCGCGGGCTCTCAAGCAAATGTGGCTCTGCCACTTTGCTTGATCCCCTCGGGGGCCGGCCGGCTTGTGCCGGCCTTGGGGCGCTCAGATACGCGGCGATATCGTCCATATCGCGCCCGGTGCGCGCCAGGCCATGCCAGGCGATGAGCACCGGTGCATCGGCCGCGCCCCATTGCATGTAGTGCAGCTCGCGGCCTTCGATCGTCGCGTAGTGCGAGCTGCCGGCTGCGACGGTGGTAGCGGTGATGGCCGCGGCGCTGGTCATGGCCGCACCTTCGCTGATGCACGTTGCGCGCTGCGCGCACGCAGCCGGCCGACAACACCCGTCGGCAAGTAGTACACCGACAACACAAAGAGCAGCCCGAGCCAGAGCAGCCAGCGGTCGGGCGTGAGCAGCGCGCTCAACGCAGGGATGCCCTCGGCGGCGCCGGCGGCCAGGCGCAGCAGGTCTTGCAGGTAGTTCTGCGCCAGCACAAACAGCGTCGCGCCGACCACCGCGCCATACAGCGTGCCCATGCCGCCGATGACGACGATGAGCAGGATGTCGAGCATGATCTCGAAGCTCAGCGTGGTATCGGGCCCGGTGTAGCGCAGCCACAGCGCGAGCAGCACACCGGCCAGCGTCGCAAACAACGCCGCCAGCACATTGCTCAGGGTGCGATAGACCACGGTGCGGTAGCCGATCGCCTCGGCGCGAAAGTCGTTCTCGCGGATCGCCTGCAAGACCCGCCCGAACGGCGAATTGACGATGCGCAACAGCGCCAGAAAGAGCAGCGCGACGGCGACAAAGAGCAGCCCGTAGGTGAGCACCTTGCCGTCGATGACCAGGCCCAGCAACGGGCCGCCGGGCAACTCGAACGACGGGCTCAGCCAGGCTGGGTTGCGGAAACTCAGACCGTCTTCGCCGCCAGTAAATTCGCTCAGCTGCGAAGCCAGGGTCTGGAACGCGGTCGCCACTGCGAGCGTGATCATGGCGAAGAAGATCGCTTTGACGCGCAGCGAAAAGAGGCCGATCAGCAGCGACAGCAGCAGCGATGCAAGCAACGCCAGGCCTGAGCCGACGAGCACGGCGACCCCGCCCTCGCCGAGCCGGGTGCTGGCGATCGCGACGCCGTAGGCGCCGATGCCGAAGAACATCGTGTGCGCAAAGCTGACGATGCCGGTGTAACCCAGCAGCAGGTCGTAACTCGCCACGAGCAGGATGAAGACGAGCATCTTCGCGGCGACACCGAGCGCCTTGCTGCCGGGGAAGAGCCAGGGTGCCAGCGCGAGTGCGACGACGATCACGATCAGGGTGGCGGCCAGCCAGCGGCTGCGGGGCAGGTCGTGGGAGAGGACGCGGTTCAGCATGCTGACGTGCCCTCTCCAGTCAGGGATCCGCTGGCCTGTGCTGCCTTGGCGAATTGATCGTCTTGTTGTGCGTGGCTGCCGCCGGCCGGGTGTCGCCCCGGCGGGCGAGTCACTTTCTTTGCTCGTGCAAAGAAAGTAACCCAAGAAAGCACGTTGAATACGATTTGGCTCGCTGGCCACGGGCGCTGCGCGCCGTGAGGAGGCACAGGAATTGAATCGCGCGCATGGGCGCGCTCAAAGTCAGAAAAGCTTGCACACGAATTTTTTTCGTCAGGCCACCACCGCTGGTGCAGCGCGCGCTCATGCGCGCGATGTGCATCCCGACAACGAGCCGGAGCGCAGCGAGCGGGCGCAGCGAGCGAGATCGTATTCGAGGTGCTTTCTTTGGTTACTTTCTTTGCACCAGCAAAGAAAGTGACTCGCCCGCCGGGGCGAAATCCCGGCCGGGGGCGGTCCCACCAGCAAAGAAAGTGACTCGCCCGCCGGAGCGACACCCGGCCGGCGGCGGGCACGCACAAACCAAACATCAATTCGCCAAGACAGTCCGGCGCGCGCGGAAGCGACGACACAGGCAGCGCGCATCGCGCAGCGTCGCGAACCCGACCTCTAACGCCAGAAGCAAGCATCATCAGCGGCTCGTCACGGGATACAACCCTTGCGGCCGCCAGAGCAGCACCGCCACCATCAACGCGATATTCGAAAACAGCGCCAGCTTCGGCGCCAGGAAGCCGGTGTAGTTGGCTATCAGCCCGACGAGCACCGCGCCGACCGCGCAGCCCAGCGTCGAGCCGAGGCCGCCGATGATGATGACGATGAAGATCAGCACGTTGACCTGCGCACCGATCTGCGGCGTCACGCTTTGCTGGTACAGGCCCCAGAGCACGCCGCCCAGGCCGGCGAGCGCCGAACCGGCGACAAAGACCCCGACAAACAGGCGCCGGATGCGGTAACCCAGCGCCTCGACCATCTCGCGGTCTTGCACCCCCGCGCGAACCAGCAGGCCGATCTTGCTGCGGTTCAATGCCAGCAACATCGTGGCCAGCATATCAGGCCGACGACCACCGCGAGCACCCGGTAGCGTTCGATCGCGGCGTCACCAAAGACCCAGGCACCACGCAGCGTCGTCGGCATCTCCAGCGGAATCTGCAGCGGCCCCCAGATGACCTTGATCAGCTCTTCGCCGACGATCATGCCGCCCATCGTGATCAGGATCTGCTTCAGGTGCTGGCCATACACCGGGCGCACGATGATCCGTTCGAAGGCATAACCCAATGCGCCAGCAGCGGCCATCGCGGCAAGCATGGCCAGGAAGATCGCGCCCAGGTTGAGCAATACCGAATCGGCGCTGCTCCAGCCGGCCATGCCGGCCATCACCGTGGTCGCGACAAAAGCCCCGAGCGCGATGAAGACGCCGTGACCAAAATTGAGCACGTCCATCAGGCCGAAGACCAGCGTCAGGCCCGACGCGACGATGAAGACGATCATGCCCATCGCCAGGCCGGCGACGGTGAGCGTCAACCAGGTCGATGGCGAACCGACGAGCAGCCCGCCGACGGCCATCACCGCCAGCAACAGCAACAACGGTCGGGCATCGAAGCTGGACTTCGGGATCGCGGTGCCGGCGTCGCCCGCGATCGTGGTCGTGGTCGTGGTCGTGGTCGTGGTCGTGGTCACCATGGTCATGCGTGCACTCCCAGCGACAACCCCAGCAAACGCTGCTGCAAGCCTTCGTCGTCGGCCAGCGAGGCCATCGCGCCGCTGTGCACCACACGCCCGTCGTCCATCACCGCGACCTGGTCGCCGAGCGCACGCGCCATCTGAAAATTTTGTTCGACGAGCAGGATCGTCGTCTGCTGCGCTTTGAGTTCGCGCAGCGCAGAAATCAGGTTGTTGATGATCGACGGCGCGAGGCCCTTGCTCGGCTCGTCGATGAGCAGCAGCTCGCGCGGTTCGATGATCGCGCGCGCCACGGCGAGCATCTGCTTCTGCCCGCCGCTGAGCTTGCCGGCCGGAAAGAGCCAGAACTTTTTCAGCGCGGGAAACAGGCCCAGGACCCAGCCGAGCCGGTCGCGGTCGAGCTGGGCTTCATTGCGCGCGCTGCGCGCGGCGAGCACGATGTTGTCCCGGACCGTGAGGTCGGTGAAGATGCCCATGCTCTCGGGCACATAGGCGATGCCATGCAGCGCAATCTCTGGCGTGGCCAAGGCTTCGATGCGCTGGCTGCGGAAACTGATCGACCCCGCCGAGGCTCGCCACAGGCCCATGATCGTGCGCAGGGTGGTGGTCTTGCCGGCGCCGTTGCGGCCGAGCAGCATCGTCACCTGGCCGGCCGGCACGTCGAGGTCGACGCCGTGCAGCAGGTGGTAAGCGCCGACATGGGTATGCACACCGCGGAGTTGCAACGCCAACGTCATGTCGCCCCCTTGGCCCTTCGGGCCGTCCCCCCAAGGGGGATTGAGCGCCTTCGGAACGGCCGGGCGGCACTCATTGGCAATCCTTCGTGCTGCGCACTCCGGTGTTCGCCCTTGGGGCGGCCCGGCGGGTTCACGCCGCCTCCTCAGCACTGATGCCGAGATAAGCCTGCTGCACCACCGGCGAGGCGATCACCGCCTCGGGCTCGCCGTCGGCAACCAGCGCGCCGTTGTGCAGCACGATGATGCGATCGGCGAGTTCGCGCACCACGTCCATCTTGTGTTCGACGAGCAGGATCGTGCGGTCGGCGCGCGCCTTCAAGGCGCGGATCAGGTCCAGCACCACCGGCACCTCGTCGACGCTCATGCCGGCGGTCGGCTCGTCGAACATGTAGACCTTCGGATCGAGGGCCATCAACAACGCGACCTCGAGTTTGCGCTGGTCACCATGCGGCAGGCTGGCGGCGCTCGCCTGTGATTTGTCGCCCAGGCGCACGGTCTGCAACAGCGCCTGCGCCTCGTCGATCCAGTCGCGGTGGTCGAGCCAGACCGTCCACAGATTGAGCCCACCGGCGTGGCGCGCCTGCACCGCCAGGCGCACGTTTTCGAGCACGCTCAGATTCGGGAACAGTTGCGTCAGCTGGAAGGCGCGGCCCAGGCCGAGCCGGGTGCGCAGCGGCGCGGCAAGCTTCGTGATATCGCGCCCGCCGAGCAGCACCTGCCCTGCGCTCGCTTGCAGTTGCCCGGAGATGAGGTTGAAGTAGGTCGTCTTGCCGGCGCCGTTGGGGCCGACGATCGCCGTCAGCGTGCCGGGCGCAAAAGCACAACTGACGTGGTCCACCGCGACATGGCCACCGAAGCGGATCGTGAGGTCGCGGGTTTCGAGCATCGCACCGGCACCCGCGGAT
>JANOKR010000291.1:0-12462 GCA_031419315.1 Betaproteobacteria bacterium | reverse complement strand
GCCTGCCAGCCGCCCGATACAGCGAGTCATGGGCGGCTGCATCCTGCAGCAACCCGATGGAGCACCCCATGAAGATCGGTCACCTCGACAGCAAAGTCCCCGCCGCACCGGCGCCCCAGCGCCAGCCCGCACCCGCGGTGCCACAAGCCGGGGCCGAGGCCAGCGCCACCGTCGACCTGTCGGCCACCGCCGCGCTGAAGTCCAGCGTGAATGCCGAAGCCACCTTCGACGCCGCGAAGGTGGCCATGGTGGCCAAGGCGATCGGTGATGGCAGCTACAAGGTCGACGCCGGGGCGATCGCCGACAAGCTCATCGGCAACGCCCAAGAACTGCTCGGCCGCGGCTCGCGCTGAGGCGCTGCCGCGTCGCCAGCTCTAGAACCGACCGACCACCCGGCCCGCCGCCCGCATGCAGGATCGCCCGCCTTCCGCGCAGACGCCGCACGCCGCCATCAGCGCACGCCATGCGCCGGCGTTGCTGATCGAACTCGAACAACCGCTGGCGCTGGTCGAAACCCAACTCGTCGAACTCGGCTCGGCTTTGCGCCGCAGCGACAGCGCCGCCCTCGAACTCGCCGCCAGCGGGCTGCACCGCGCGCTGGCCGCGGCGGTGGACCATTTCCGGCGCGCCGCCCGCCAGGGTGGTGTGCCTGCGCCGATGCGGCTGCGCCTGGCCAGCGCCAGCGCGCAGGTCGCTGCACAACGCGAATCGCTGGCGCGCGCCACCGCGGCGCTCGACCGTGCGATCGATGTCCTGATGCCGACCCCGGCAGCCGCAGCGCCCCTGGGCTACAGCGCCATCGGCGGCACCGAGCGCAACGCCAGCAGCGGCTCGCTGCTGGCCTGAACGGCGCCCGGCACCGCGCCGCACCCAAACACCCAGCGCTCATCAGCGGTCGCCGGCGCCCGCGACAATTCGCGGATGCGCCCTGCCCCGGCAAAACCAACCCCACGCAATATCGCAGCGGCACAGCCGACAACGCCAGAGGCGACGGCTACACGTTCGCCTGCGCAGCCGCCGCTCGCCCTGATCGGCGTCGACTTCAGCAGCGCACCGCGGCGCGGCAAGCCGATCACGGTGGCGCGCGGGCGGCTGCAAGGCGGCTCGCTGCGCTTCGACCGGCTCGACGAGTTGCACGACCTGGCCGCTTTTGAGGCCCTGCTCAACGAACCCGGGCCCTGGCTCGGTGGATTTGATTTTCCATTTGGCCTGCCCCGCGAGTTTGTCGATTCGCTCCGGCTCGGCGCCGACGCCAGCGAGGTGATCAACAGCGTGCAGCGGCGCTGCACCAACCGGATGGCGTTCCGCGGGTTGGTCGACGCTTGGGGCAATGCGCGCCCTGCCGGCCAGCGCTTGCTGCACCGGCGCACCGACCGAACCCTGCCCGGCATCTCCTCAACCAGCCCGCTGCAGACCCGCTATGTGCCGGTCGGCTTCATGTACTACGAAGGATTTTCGCGGGTCGTTGGCAGCGGCGTGAGCGTGCCGCAGATGGTCATCGGCGACCCTGCACGCACTGCGCTCGAAGCCTATCCGGGCCTGCTCGCGCATGAGCTGATCGGCGCGCGTTCGTACAAAAACAAAAACGACGACGACCGCTTGATCGCACGCAAGGAAATCATCGAACGCCTCGAACAGGGCCGCACCCGTTTGGGCCTGCGCATCCGGCTCAGCCACGCCCAACGTGACCATCTGGTCGACGATGCAAGCGGCGACCGCATCGACGCCCTGCTCTGCCTGGTACAGGCGGCCTGGGCGAGCTTGCAGACGGCGCAACTTGAGCAACCTGGCTACGGCATTCCGGCCGGCATCGATCCGGTCGAAGGCTGGATCGTCAGCGCATGAAACCGCCTTCGCCCGCGCCCACGCGCCAGACATCAACGGCGTCGGTCGCCGAACTGCGGGCCTGGTTTGCGACCCGCGGCTGGCTGCCGTTTGTTTTTCAGGAAGACGTCTGGGCGGCGATGGCCGCCGGCCGCAGCGGCCTGCTGCACGCCACCACCGGCAGCGGCAAAACCTACGCGGTCTGGCTCGGTGCGCTGCTGCGCCGCCAGCCCGGGCCGGGGATGCAGGTGTTGTGGTTGACGCCGATGCGCGCGCTGGCGGCCGACACGACGCGTGCCTTGCAATTGCCGCTGGACGACTCAGGCGTCGACCTCGCCCCGGGCTGGCGTGCCGCCGCGCGCAGCGGCGACACGCCCAGCACCGAGCGCAGCCGCCAGGACAAACGCCCGCCGCAGGCGCTCGTGACGACGCCCGAATCGCTGAGCCTGATGCTCACCCGCGAGTCGGCGCGCAGTGACCTCGGTGGTGTGCACACGATCGTCGTCGACGAATGGCACGAGCTGATCGGCAACAAACGGGGTGTGCAGGTGCAACTGGCGATCGCCCGGCTGCGGCGCTGGAACCCGGGCCTGGTGATCTGGGGCTTGAGTGCAACGTTAGGCAATCTCGATGAAGCCATGGCCACACTCATCGGCCACGACGAGGGCACGCTGGTACGGGGCAAGGTCGACAAGACGCTGGTCATCGACACCCTGCTGCCCAAGGACCCCGGGCGCTTTTCGTGGGCCGGGCATCTCGGCGCGCAGATGCAGCAGCCGGTGGTCGAAGAGATCGAAAAGTCGTCGACGACGCTGGTCTTCACGAATGTGCGCTCGCAGGCCGAGATCTGGTACCAGCTGCTCTTGCAGGCGCGGCCGGAATGGGCCGGCGTCGTCGCGCTGCACCACGGCTCGCTCGACAAGAGCGTGCGCGAGTGGGTCGAAGCGGGTTTGAAGGCAGGCCGCCTGAAAGCCGTCGTCGCCACTTCGTCGCTCGACCTCGGTGTCGACTTCCTGCCGGTCGAGCGGGTCTTGCAGATTGGCAGCGCCAAAGGTGTCGCGCGGCTGCTGCAACGTGCCGGGCGCAGCGGCCACGCGCCGGGCCGCGCCAGCCGCGTCACGCTGGTGCCGACCAATACGCTCGAGCTGGTCGAGGCCGCGGCACTGCGGCGTGCGGCGGCTGCCGGCCGTGTCGAAGCCCGCAGTTCGCCGGCCAAGCCGCTGGACGTGCTGGTGCAGCACCTGGTCACGGTCGCGCTGGGCGGTGGCTTCGACGCCGACGAGTTGTTCGCAGAAGTTCGCAGCGCACCCGCCTACTGCGAGCTGCAGCGCGACGAGTTCGACTGGGCGATGCATTTCTGCGAACGTGGTGGCGACAGCCTGGGCGCTTATCCCGACTACCACCGCATCGCACTTGTCGCGGGCCTGTGGCGGGTGCCGGTACGCGGCATCGCGCTGCGCCACCGGCTGCAGGTCGGCACCATCGTCAGCGAAGCCTCGATGAGCGTGAAGTGGTTGTCCGGCGGCACCATCGGCACCGTCGAAGAAGGTTTTATCGCGCGCTTGCACAAGGGCGATTGTTTTGTCTTTGCCGGGCGCGTGCTCGAGTATGTGCGCACGCAGGAGATGGCCGCCTATGTTCGCCGCGCAACCAAGGCCCGGGGCATCGTGCCGGCCTGGGCGGGGTCGAAGATGGCGCTGACCAGCGAACTCTCGGATGCCCTGCAATCGATGTTGCACGGCGCCGCACAGGGCGATTTTTTCGACCCGGAGATGGCCGCCGCGCAACCAATGCTGCTGGCCCAGGCACGGCTGTCGAAGCTGCCCCGCGAAGGCGGCCTGTTGATCGAGCGCTTCGAATCACGCGAAGGCCACCACCTGTTCATCTACCCCTTCGGCGGGCGCAATGTGCACATCGGCCTGGCGCAACTGCTCGCCTGGCGGCTGGCGCGCACGCAGCCGAATACCTTTTCGCTGAGCGTCAACGACTATGGCCTGGAGATCCTTGCGGCGAAGGCGATCGACGTCGCGGCGTTCGAAGACGGCTCGATCTTTTCAGCCGCGAAATTGTTGCCCGACGTGCTCAGCAGCCTGAACAGCGGCGCACTCGCACAGCGCCGCTTTCGCGAGATCGCGCGGGTCGCGGGGCTGGTCTTCAGCGGCTACCCCGGCGCGCCCAAGAGCATGAAACAGGTGCAGGCATCGTCGAGCCTGTTTTTCGAGGTCTTCAAAAAATACGACCCGGCGAACCGGCTGCTGACGCAGGCCGAGTCCGAAGTGCTGGCGCAGGAGCTCGATATCCAGCGCCTCGCGGCGACCCTGCGGAGCATGAAAAGCCGGCGCATCGACTGGGCCGATCTGAAAGTGCCCAGCCCTTTCAGCCTGGCGCTGATGGTCGAACGCTTTCGCGAAGAGCTGAGCACCGAAAAACTCAAAGACCAGGTCGACCGCATCCTGGCCGACGCCGAGAAGGCCTTGGCCGAAGACGCGACGCCGGTCCTGCCGAGCCGGCCACGACGGGCCGCCAGGGCCAGCCGGGCAACCCGCGCCGGTTGAGGCGCGCGGGTCAATGCTGCTCAGCGCATGCCGATCAGTTGCCGCCGCCAGTGAAGTTGGGGTCGCGGTAGAAGGCCTTGAGCATGGCCATGTACTGCTTCATGTCCATCATGCCGGCCTTCATGGTCTTGTCGGTCTTCATCATCTTGCCGTGTTTTTCATCCCAGACCTTGGCCATCTGGTCGAGGTATTCCTGTTTCGAAATCATGCCGTCCTTGTTCATGTCGGCGGCCTTGGCCATCAGCTCGGGAAAGGCGCTGCCTTCCTGCGCGATGGCCGGCGCGCTGAAACTGAAAGCGGCGGCCAGGGCGAGAGTGGTCAGGGCGAGTGCGGTCTTGCTTTTCATGGTGTCAACTCCAAAGTGGTTCAGGGTGTGAAAGCACAGGGACACCCGCAGCCCAACGAACAGTACGGACCTGCCCGCGGCGGCGCTACGCGGCGTACCTGCTGCCGATGCGCTGAGGGATTCAAGGCCCGGCTGCAGCTACGTCGGCGAAGGCCCGCGGTCCTTACTTGCGGCGATGCATCGAGAGACAAGCGCAGCCGCCAGTGGCGACGCACCCCGCGCGCGGCGCCGACGCCGCGTCAATGTGAAGCTGCGTTCAGGTCTGCGGAAACCTGCTGACGCGCGCGCCGCACCGCGCCAGGCGCGATGCCGCCACTGCGTTTGAAGGCGCGGCTGAATGCGGCCTCCGACTGGTAGCCGACACGCGCCGCGACATCGGCGATCGCTTCACCTTGCGACAAACCGAGCTGCGCCAGCGTCATGCGCCAGCGTGTGAGGTAGGCCAGCGCCGGCAGGCCGACGAGGCTGGTGAAGCGCTGCGCAAATGCCGACCGCGACATCGCCGAGACCTGCGCCAACCGCGCCACCGTCCAGGCCTGTGCTGGGTCGCGGTGCATCGACAGGATCGCGCGGCCGATGCGCTTGTCCTTCAAGGCACCGAGCCAGCCGGTCTGCGCGGTCTCGTCATGCTGAACCCAATGCCGGATCGCCTGGATGACCAGGATGTCGGCCAGCCGGGTGATGACAGCCTCGCCGCCGGCGCGCATCTCGCGTGCTTCGTCGGCCATCAGGCGCAACAGGCTGGGCAGCCAGTCGCCATGCTGCAGGCCCGCGGCCTCGATGCAGATCACCGGCGGCAGCATCGACACGAGCTGGCGCGCTGCCGGGTGGTCGAGCCGCACGGCGCCACAGATCACCTGCGTGGCCGCACCACCACCGCCGCTGCGCAGCAACTCGTAACTTTCGCTGACCGCCTCGCGAGGCAAGTCGAACAGGCTCGGCGCGCTGGCCTGCGGCTCGCTGCGCAGATCGTGCCCCTGACCATGCGGCACGAGCACAAAGTCACCGGCCTGCAGCCACTGGCCGGTGTCCGCTCCGGCGCTGCCGCTGAGCCAGCATCGGCCGCGGGTGACGAGGTGGAACATCAAACATTCGGGCATCGCCGGCAGGTGCGCGCCCCAGGGCGCGGTGAGCTCCGAATGGCAATAAAAAACGCCGCTCATGCGCAAGCAATGCAGGGCTTCGCCGAGCGGGTCGGCAGGGCTTGTGAGGTCGACCGGGTGCATCCGGCCGACTGTGCCGCCGGGCAATGCGTTTGTCCATTCGATCGGGACGCTTGGTCATGAAAACGGGCGCCTTGGCCGTTGTTGGCTGCGCCGGGCAAGGCGATGCTGAACGCCTCGTCATATCAAGCCAGGAGCGATGCCATGAAAGTCCTCGTCGTCGGTGCCAGCGGTGGCTCCGGTCTCGCCACCACCCGGGCCCTGCTCGCCCGCGGTTGTGAAGTCACCGCGTTTGCACGCCAGCCCGAAGCCTTGCAAGCCCTCGGCGGCAGGCTCACCCTGGTGGCCGGTGACGCCACCCATTGCGCCGATATCGAGCGTGCCGTGCCCGGGCACGACGCCGTGGTGGTGACCCTCGGGATTCGAGAAAACCCACTGCGCGTGCGGCTGCTGGGCAGCGCGCGCACGCCGATCGACGTGCGTTCGCAAGGCACCCGCCACATCATCGACGCGATGCAGCGCCACGGCGTGCGCCGGCTTGTGGTGCAGTCCAGTTTTGGTGTTGGCAGCACACGCGACCGCCTGCCCTGGGGCTACCGGTTGATCTTCGCGTTGCTGCTGCGGCCGCAGATCCTGGACACCGAAAAGCAGGAACAAGCAGTGCGTGCGAGCGGGCTGGACTGGGTGCTGGCGCAGCCGGTGAACCTGACCGACGACGGGCCGGTCGCACCGGCCTTCGCATCACCCGACGGCGGCTTTCAAAGCATGAAGGTGTCGCGCGGGCAGGTGGCTGAGTTTCTCGCCGAGGCTGCAGTGACAGGCCACTACCGAGGTGCCTGCATCGCGCTGTCGGCTGCCGCGTCACCAGACGCGAATCAGTTTACCCAGACCTTGACGTCGGGCCAGCCCATCAGCCGGAACAGGTAGTAGTTGACCGCAGCCTCGGCCACGTCGTCGGCGAAGACGATGAGCTCGGCGTGGCGCGGCACGCCGGCCTGGCTGATGAGCTTCCACAACTCCTTGGCCGGCTTCGGCGCACCGTCAGCGTTGAGCAACTCGGTGTAGGGCAGGCGCAGCACCCGGCCTTCGGGCTTGCGCGCCGCCGGGCCCTTGCCGGCGTCGACAAAGACCTTTGCATAGTCACCGCGGCTGGCCTGCGGGTCGCTGACCACCCGCTCGGCCCGTGGCCGCGCGACGTAGGTCGCCGCCGGCACGGTGATGTCATTCGCGGTTCTGGGCGCGCCGACCACGGTGGCCTGCTTGGTCAGCTCGGAACCACGCAGACCCCATTCGTCAATCGAGTCCATCAACACCGAGACCTTGTTGTGGCCGAGCTGCTCGAACGCCAGGAAGGCCAGCGCGGCGCCGGGCGTGAGGCCGCTCTCGGCCATCAGCACGACCTCGTGCAACGGGTTCACACCAGCCGGGCCAAGCAGCGCGGCGAGTTGCTCCGGCCGGCCGAGATGGCGGCGAAAGATGTCGTCCGAGATATTCAGCGCGAAGGGCACATGGCCGGCGGCGTACTGGTCGGCCGCGCGCACGTCGACCAGGTTCAGCCGCGCGACGCCAAACATGCGCAACATCGGTGCGTTCCAACCTGCCAGCCAGGCGCCCGGGCGCATCAGCTGGGGCGCGCTGTAGGTCCAGAACGGCAGCCCGCGCTCGTCGCGCAGCCACTCATGCTGCGACTCCAGGTAGAGCTTGGTCTTCGGATGATCAAGCATGAACTGCAGCGCGAACCAGGGCACGCTGGCCGCCACGCCGCCACCACAATGGCTGTGCACGACCTGCTCCGGCGTGATGCCGGCGTAGCGCACCAGGCGCCGGATCTCGTCGGCCGACTTGAAGGTCTTGTCGGCGTTGTAGAAGTCCTCGCTCGGCATCAGGATCGCGTTGGGCACATGCCCGGCGCGGTCGAAAAATTTCTGCGCACCGTAGTGGTAGGTCGGCTCCAGCGCCTCGACCAGGGCATGGTTGACGGGGTCACCCGAGGCGACCAAAAACTCCGGCAGCCGCACCCGCACTTCGTCGCGCAGCGCGGTGATGCGATAGGTGCCCTTGGGCGGCGGCGGCGTCGACGCTTTGCTCACCGCACCGCCCTGGGCCTTCCACTTGGCCAAGCCGCCGTCGAGGATGAACAAGTCGCTGGCCGGCAGGCCGTAGTAGTAGAGGTCAAAAAACAGGCGCGTGGCCATCATGTCGCCGCCCTGGTCGTAGACCACCACCTTGCGGCCCGGGCTGACACCCCAGGACTGGATGCGTTGCTCCATCGCCGCGCGGGTCGGCTCGCTGGGGCCGTAGCGGTAGAGATCCGCGCTGACCGCGCCGGCGATGTGCCCGGCCGCATGCTGCGGTGTCATCGAGGCATCGAGCAGGAGCACATCGGCCTGGTGTTTTTGCAGCCAGGCGACATCGACCAAGCGGCCCTGACGGCCGTCTTCGGCAGCGGCAGCGGCAGGCGTGGCCACCAGCACCACGATCAGGCTGCTCGTGCAGAGCAGAAAAAAAAGACGGCGCAAGGATGGCAACATGGGGGTTCCTCTCACAGCAGGGCGGGCTTGACGCGGGACTGTGCCGCAGCCGCTGCCACGCAAGCGAGCGGCTGCCGACGAACTGCAGATTCAGACCACCCAGCTGCGCCCGGCCGTGACCGCGCTACCGGCTGACCAGCGCAGCCCGGCCAGCGCGTCGCGCCCGGTGGGTTTGGCCTGCGCCATCATCGCCATCGCCATCGCCATCGCCATCGCCATCGCCGCCAGCGGCCAACTGCCTTGGACCATCACGACCACGCAGTCACCACCCCGCAGTCACCACCACATGACGGCGGTCTCGCCAGCATGGTCGGCGTAGTACAGGCGCAGCCGAAGGACATACTTCTTGCCGCGTGACAGGCGCAGCTTCAAGTACGCATTGCGGTCTTCGCCGCTGTCGTCGTCACCGCCGAGGTATTTCATCTCGCCGCCCACGTCTTCGAACAGCACGATCACGATATCGGAGGCGCCGAAGGTCTTGATCTCGTACAGGCGGCTGCGCTTGGGCAGCAGTCGCAGGTCCAGCTGCTGGCCGGCGCTGATGTTCAGCGGGCGCGATTCCATCAGCTTCAACTCGGCGAAGCCCGCCACCGGGCCCTGGCCTGGATAGAGCTGTTTCACATAACTCTTGTCGCGAGCCGACAGTCCGCCCGCGGGCTGCAGCGGCTGGGTTTGAAACTGCGCCGGCGTCTTGATCAAGCCGGCCTCAAACCGGTAGTGCATGACCGAGTTGGGGTCCCACTCGGTGCCTTGAACCTGGTTGTCGTCGAGCTTGCGAATGATGTTGAAAAAAGTCTTCTGGCGACTCCAGCGATTTGGCGGCTTGGCCAGCGAGGCGTAGACCTTTTCGTCGTCCCAGACGATGCCGGCGAAGGGGTTCTGGTGTTCATGCTCGAAGCCCAGCGTGTGGCCGATTTCATGGATCGCGGTGTCCAGGTCGCCAACCAGGCTCCAGCCGAAATTCATGGTGCGCTGGTCGGCGCCGATGCCGAGCACCGCGCGGCCGACGTAGGACCAGGCACCGTCGCCCGACTGAAAGCCGATGCGCAGGACGGCCTGGTCGCGCGAGGCGACTTCCTTGAACTTCAGTCCGATGCCCTGGTCGGCCCATACCTTGAAGGCCTGGCGCACGACGTTCTTCTGCGCTTCAGCGCCGGCCCAGGGTGCGAACTGCGTGCTGCCGTCGGCGAAGCTGACCGTCTGGCCGTCGCCGGGCTGGTCGAAGAAATAGAAGCTCAGCTGGGTGCCATTGACCCATTTGTCGCCCAACACATTGATCGCAAGGGCGCGGTCGGCATTCATGCCGGGCCTGAACTGGCGCGGCACGGTGGGCCGCGCGTTGCAATAGCGATGGGTGTACTGCAGCGGCCTTGCACTGGCCGTGGCGGTGGTTTTTGCCGCGGCCGTGGCGGCAGACTTCGCTTTCGTCTTCGCTTTCGTCTTCGCTGCGGTTTTTGCAGCGCCGGTCTTGGTGGCGGTTTTGCTGGCGATTCGGTTGGCAGCCATGACTTCACTCCTGTGGATAGCGAGTCCGCAGCGTATGCCGCTGGTGGCGCGACGCCATCCTTCGAACTTGGGAGGCCGGCGCGCGGCGCGCTGCGCAACAATGCGTCGACATGAAAGCCACCGGCTCGATTTTTCGGCTCCTCAATGCGGCCCAACTCGGCACCCGGGTGCTCGCGTTGTGGAAGCTCTTCAGGCATCCGCAGACACCACTGCCGGCGAAGATCGTCGCTGCGATCGTGGTCGCTTATGCCCTCAGCCCGATCGACCTGATCCCGGATTTCATCCCGGTGCTTGGCCTGCTTGACGAACTGGTGCTGGTACCGCTGGGCATTGCGCTGGTGCTGCGGCTGACCCCGCCGGCGCTGTGGCAGGCGTGTTTGCTCGAAGCGCAAAGCAGTGTCGAGCGCGCGCCGAAATTGTGGTGGGGCGCGGTATGCGTGATTTTGATCTGGTTGCTGCTGGTCACGCTGCTCGGCTGGTGGCTTTGGCGGGCCTTCGGCACGTCGGCGTAGGTGCTGCAGGCAGCCGCTCAGCCTGCGCGCAGCGCCATCACCCCGGCCACCACAACAAGCGTGCCCAACGCCCGCTGCAAGCCAAAGCGCTCATTCAGCAGCAGCGTGCCGAGCAGCGCAGCGAAGAGCACCGAGGTTTCGCGCAGCGCCGCGACACTCGCCACCGGCGCCTGGGTCATCGCCCACAAGGCGATCGCATACGAGCCGATCGATGCCCCACCACCGACCGTCGCGCGGCCCCAGCGCTGCCGCGCGTAAGCCACCAGCGCCGGCTGGCCAAGGTGCCCGCGCCGCCACCACACCAACAGCGGATACGGCAGGCCACCGACCACCGACAGCCAGAGCACATAGCTCAGCGACGAACCTGAAGCACGCGCACCGAGCGCGTCGACGACGGTGTAGGCGGCGATGATCAGCGCGTTGGCAAAAGCGTAGGCCAGCGCCTTGTGGTGGTGCAGCGCCTGGCCAGGATGCGCCAGCCCGACCAGCGCCACACCGAGCGTGACACCGACGATGCCCAGCCAGGCCGCGGTGGTCGGCACCTCGCCGATCAGCGCGGCGCTGCCGAGTGCCACCAGCAGCGGCGCCAGGCCCCGCATGATCGGATAGGTGATGCCGAGTTCGCCATGTTGGTAGGCCCCCGCCAATGCGCTGTAGTAGGCGATGTGGATGCACAGCGACAGGCCGATGAAAGGCCAGCTGTCGACGCGCGGCAGCCCCGCCCACAGCGCCAGCGGCAGCGCCACCCCCGCGGCCATGACATGCAGCAAGGCGATATCAGCAGCCTTGTCCTGGCCCGACTTGACGAGCACGTTCCAGCCGGCATGCAACAGCGCGCCGCACAGAACGGCCAACACCAGCGGCCAGGTCAGGCCGGCGCTCAAGCGGTCCAAGGGCGCAATCGAGACATGCCGCAATTCTGAAGCCGGCCGCGGCTGCATCTGCATCCGCCACAAGGCAAACTAGCGCCATGAGCGAAACCACCCGCCCCTTGTTGATCGGAGTCTCGGCGCGCATCTACTACCCCGGCACGCCGGGGGTGAATATCGGCGGCGTCTTCACCAAGACCCTGCACTACCTGGAGCAGTCGGTCGCCCATTGGGTCCTGGCCGGGCACGCGATGGCGGTGATGGTGCCGGCGGTCACCAGCGACAGCATCGTCACCCGCACCGACCTGAACCTGAGCGACTACGCCGCGGCGCTCGACGGCCTGGTGCTGCAAGGTGGCAACGATGTCGCGCCGCAGAGTTATGGCCAGGCGCCGCTCAACGAAGCCTGGGCCGGCGACGCGGTGCGCGACCGCTACGAGATCGAACTGATTGAAGCTTTTGTCGCCGCCGGCAAACCAGTGTTTGGTGTCTGCCGCGGCTTCCAGCTGCTCAACGTGATGTACGGCGGCACGCTCTGGCAGGACATCGAAGCCCAGCGCCCGCAGTCACTGAACCACCGCGCTTTGGGCAAATACGAACACCACCTGCACGGCATCACGATCGTGCCCGGCACACGCCTGGCGCAGCTCTATCCGGGCCAGCCCGGCGGCACCGCCAACAGCATCCACCACCAGGGCATCCGGGACTTGGCGCCGGGCTTCGTCGCCGAGGCCCATTGCCCCGACGACGGCCTCATCGAAGCCATCCGCCGTGACGGGCCGGTGTATGTCGCCGGGGTGCAATGGCATCCGGAGTTTCACGACCCCGCCGACCCGGTGACCTTTGACGACGGCCCGATGTTGCAGGACTTTCTGGCCGCGGCGCGACAAGTGCGCACTCGGCGCGAATCGCCAGCTCAAGCGGCCGCGTGATGCACCAGGCCGCAACCTGGATCACGCGCCTGCGCCAAGCGCTGCTGGCCTGCATGCTCATTGGCCTGGTGTCGGCCGCGCCCGCAGCGCCATCAACCAGCCTGCGCATCGCATCGGCCTTCGACCCGCAGACGATGGACCCGCATGGCATTGCGCTGCTCTACCACTCGCGTGTCGCGTTCCAGATCTACGACTCGCTGGTCCATCGCGACGAGCAGTTCAAG
>JANOKR010000290.1:0-14585 GCA_031419315.1 Betaproteobacteria bacterium | reverse complement strand
CCGGTCAATTTTGACTACGTGCGCTTTGCCTGAGGCCGAGAGTGATTGGCCATGGAGCAAGCCGAGATCAAGGTCATCAAGCAACACCTGATCGACCCCGAGATCTGCATCCGCTGCAACACCTGCGAAGCGACATGCCCGGTGAACGCCATCACCCACGACGACAACAACTACGTCGTTGATGCCAGCATCTGCAACCTGTGCATGGCCTGCATCGCGCCCTGCCCGACGGGTTCGATCGACAACTGGCGCACGGTGCCCAAGGCCGCCGCGTACAGCACCCAGACCCAGCTCGGCTGGGAAGAACTGCCGGCCGAACTGAGCGCCGCACTGCTTGCCGACGCCAGTGTGGCGGCCGATGGGTTGCCCGCGGCTGGCCGCGATGACAGCGTGGCGCCCACCGTGTTGGCTGGCAGCGCCGATGCGCCGCTGTTCAACAGTTCGTTGGTCGGCGCGCAACTGCCACCCTGGTCGGCAGCGCATGCCTACACCAACCTCTACGGCCCGAACCCGCGAAGCCCGGCCGCGAACCAGTCGATCACCGCCACCGTCAGCGGCAATGTGCGCGTCACCGAAGTCGGCACCGAGTACGACACCCACCATATCGTGCTCGACTTCGGGTCGACGCCTTTCCCGGTGCTCGAAGGCCAGAGCGTCGGTGTCTTGCCACCGGGCCTGGACGACAACGGCCGCGCGCACCACCCGCGTCAATACTCGATCGCCAGCCCGCGCAACGGCGAGCGCCCGGGCTACAACAACCGGTCGCTGACGATCAAGCGGGTGCTCGAAGACCACCAGGGCCGGCCGGTGCGCGGCGTCGCCAGCAACTACATGTGCGACCTGCAGGTCGGCGACAAGGTGCAGGTGATCGGCCCCTTTGGCGCGAGCTTCCTGATGCCGAACCATCCACGCAGCCACATCGTGATGATCTGCACCGGCACCGGCAGCGCACCGATGCGCGCGATGACCGAGTGGCGCCGCCGGCTGCGTGCCGGCGGCAAATTTGAAGGCGGCAAGCTGCTGCTGTTTTTTGGCGCGCGCAGCAAGGAAGAACTGCCCTACTTCGGCCCGCTGCAAAACCTGCCCAAGGATTTCATCGACATCCACTTTGCTTTCAGCCGCACGCCGGGCCAGCCAAAAACCTATGTCCAGGACAAGCTGCGTGAACGTGCCACCGATGTCGCCGGCATGCTTGCCGACCCGAACAGCTACTTCTACGTCTGCGGCCTGAAGAGCATGGAAGTAGGTGTCGTGCTCGCGCTGCAGGACATCGCCAAAGTAGCCGGGCTGGACTGGGCGCAGATCGGAGCAGCGCTCAAACGCGATAGCCGGCTGCACCTCGAGACTTATTGACATGACCGCACTGCAAGTCGAACACCGCAGCAACGGCGTGGCCCAGGTCATGATGTCGCGCCCCGAGGTCTTCAACGCTTTTGACGAAGCCATGATCGCCGAGATCGATGCGGCTTTCAGCGCGCTGGCCGACGATGCGGGTGTGCGCGTGATCGTGCTCGCCGGCGCCGGAAAACACTTTTCGGCGGGTGCTGATTTGCACTGGATGCAACGTGCCAGCGAAGCTTCGCTGGATTGGAATCTGCAAGACGCACGCCGCTTCGCCGCGATGCTGGCGCGCATCGACACCTGCCCCAAACCGACCGTCGCTCGGGTGCAAGGCGCGGCACTCGGTGGTGGCGTCGGCCTGGCCTGCGCCTGCGACATCGCGGTGGCCGCCGACAACGCGAGCTTCTCGGTCAGCGAAGCCAGGTTCGGCATCCTGCCCGCCGTGATCGGGCCCTATGTGACCAACGCGGTGGGCAAGCGGCAGGCCCGCCGGTTGGCATTGACGACGACGCGCATCGGTGCCGCCGAAGCGCTGGCGATCGGCCTCGTGCAGCAGATCGTGGCGCTGGCTGAACTCGACGGCGCGATCGACAAGGTCGTGGGTGAGTTGCTTGCTGGCGGGCCGATCGCGCAGCGCGAAATCAAACAGTTTTTTGCCAGACTCGAGGTTGGCCCGATCACGCCCGAGGTGCGCGAGCTGAGCGCCACAACCATCGCGCGGGTTCGTGGCACGCCAGAAGCGCGTGAAGGTTTTGCCGCCTTCCTGGCCAAGCGGTCTGCAAACTGGAACCCCTCAAAATCATGACGCCGTCATTGCATCAAGCGCCGGTTCTGATTGTTGGCGCCGGCATCATGGGCGCGGGTATCGCGCAGACCGCCGCACAAGGCGGCCACCAGGTTTTTCTCTTCGACCTGCGCGACGGCGCCGCGGCAGACGCCAAGGCGAAGCTGACGGCGACGCTCAACGGCCGGGTCGGCAAAGGCAAGCTCAACGCCGACGCCGCGCAAGCCGCGCTGGCGCGCATCGAGCCGGTGGCGTCGCTGCAGGATGCCGCGTCGGCAAGGCTGGCGATCGAGGCCATCGTCGAAAACCTCGACGCCAAACGCAGCCTTTTCAAGCAGCTCGAATCGGTGTTGAGCCACGACGCCGTGCTGGCGACCAACACCTCGTCGATCAGCGTCACCGCCATCGCCAACGGCTTGTTGCATCCCGGCCGGCTGGTCGGCATGCACTTCTTCAATCCGGTGCCGCTGATGAAACTGGTCGAGGTGGTGAGCGGTTTGCAAACGCAGGCCAGCATCGCCGAGGCGATTTTCGACGTGAGCAAAGGCTGGGGCAAGGTGCCGGTGCATGCGAGGAGCACGCCGGGCTTCATCGTCAACCGCATCGCCCGGCCCTACTACGCCGAGACCTTGGCACTGCTGCACGAGCAGGCCGCAACGCCGCAGGTACTCGATGCCTGCCTCAAGGCGGTGGGTTTCCGCATGGGGCCCTGCGAACTGATGGACCTGATCGGGCACGACACCAATTTTGCGGTCACGAACTCGGTCTACGAAGCCAACTTTTTCGACAAGCGTTTTGTGCCATCGCTGGTGCAGCGCGAGATGGTCGATGGTGGCCTGCTCGGCCGCAAGAGCGGGCGCGGCTTCTACGACTACCCCGCCGGCATGGCGGCGCTGCCGGTGCCGGTGTTTGAGGCGCCGAACACCGCCGCCGAGATCACCGTGTTTGGCCGTGGGGCGATCGCCGAGGCGCTCGACCAGGCCACCACACGCGCCCTCGCCGCCCAAGGCTGGGGGCCAGCACGCGAAGCCAGGAGCAACTGGACCGGCCTACAGATCGACGGCGCACGCCTGGTGATGACCGACGGCCGCAGCGCACAAGAATTGGCCGCCGCGATGGGCCATGCCGATATCGCTGTCTTCGACCGGCCCTTGCAATGGTCAGCACCCGGCCCGGCGTCGACGGCCAAGGCACTTGCCTTTGCGCTGAACCCCGGCGCCAGCGCGGCGTGGCAAGCACAAGCAGCAACCTGGTTGCATGCGCTCGGATTTACGCCACTACCGCTGGCCGACACACCCGGCCTGATCGTCGCGCGCACGGTCGCGATGCTGATCAACGAAGCCGCCGACGCGGTGCTGCAAGGTGTGTGCACGACTGACGGCGCCAATGCTGCGATGAAGCTCGGCGTCAACTACCCACAAGGCCCTTTCGAGTGGCTTGCTGGCTGGAGCGCCGATGAAGTCGTCAGCCTTCTCGACAGACTCGACGCGCACTACCGCGGCGAGCGCTATCGCGCCAGCCCTTGGCTGCGCCGGCGAGCACACCCGCTCTCGTAGTCAACGCTGCAGCACCGACTGCCGCGGTCGGCCTGGAAGATCACGCGGGGCCCGGGCCGGCGCCGGCACAACGCCGTGCCAGACTACGGTCATGCCGGAAGATCTGCCCTTGACGCTGCTGCAACAAGCCCATGCGGGTGACCACGGCGCCGCCGACCAGGCCTACACGCGGCTGTATCCCGAACTGCTGAAGATCGCCCGCGCCTGGCTGCGTGTTCATCAAGCGCCCACCCTGCTGGACCCCCAGGCGCTGGTTCACGAAAGCTTCTTGCGCTTTGTGGGTGGTGTGAGCGCCGTGTCCGGCATGGACATCCTTTGCAGGCGTTGGCGGCTCCTCGGCTTTTGAATCGACGCTGCCGTCTGTGGCGTCTGTGCCCCCCGCGCCGCCGGGCATAGCGTGACCTGCGTGTCTCGCGTGATCGTGGCCTGTGGTGGTGTGGCCTGCCGGATCGCAAACATGCGCCGGAGCCAGTTCGCCGCGGCAGTGGTAGCCGCAGTCGACGACACGCTGGCGGATGTCGTCCAGCGAGATCTTCGCTTCGTCATAGTGCACCGTCGCGCTGCCGGCCCCATAGTTCACGTCGGCGTGGTGCACACCGGGCAGCGTCGACAGTTGCCGTTGGACGCCTGCTGCGCTCAAGGTAGATACCAACTCGCCGACTTCAACCGTGCTTGTCTTCATGATGAGGCCCGTCCTTCGTGCTCTGCAGGTCCTGCCTTGGCAGGAAAGCCAAGCCGGGTGATGACCGCTTCAATTTGAGCCGACGTAACCAGGGCCGGATCGGCCACCACGGTTGCGGCGCCAGGCCACGACGCACCGATGTCAGGTGAACGGGGTACCGGTCGAAAGCTGGGGATGCATCCCAGATGTGTGCAAATGGCTTCCAGCACCACCAGCCCCGGGCGCGAGGAGCGAGCGGCGTTCCGTAAGGCTAGGGGCTGTATTGATCGTCGGGATAGCGGATCGGCGAGCAGTTCGTCGTGCTGGACCAGCGCATCGAGCATGGCTGGCGTGCGCCTGGGGACGAACACCGGCTTACCTCGCCATTCCACCGTTCTGATTTCGCCCGGCTGGATGGTCTGCAGTTCCACCTCGACCGGGGCTCCAAGTGCACGCACCCTTTCGCTGGGCGCGAGGGAAGCGACGAACGGCACGGCGCTGGCGATCAGGCCCACTCCGCCAGCGGCGCTCGTCGCAGTCATCCACAAGCGCCGGTCGGGATCCATGGAGGCGGTGTCTGACATGGAGAGAGTCCGCAGCCAAGCGGTTCAGGCGGGCGCCACGGCCCGTCGCCATGACGGCAGGAAACGCGGTGTGCTGGATGCGTAGGCATCGAACTCGGCGCCGAATCGTTTGCGCATCTCAGCCTCTTCAGTGATCGCGAGGCGCGCATACATGACCAGCAGGATCGGGAACATCACCAGTGTGAGCAGCGTCGGCCACTGCAGCAGAAAGCCCAGCAAGATGAGGACGAAGGCCACGTACTGCGGATGGCGAATGCGCGCATAGGGCCCGGTCTTGGCCAGCGCGTTGCGGCGCTGCGCGTGGTACAGCACATTCCAGGCGCTGGACAGCAGGTAAAAACCGAAGCCCAGGAACACATAGCTCGCGATGTGCAGCGCGCCGAAGTGTGGATCCCCCTTCTCGCCAAGCAGCGTCGACCACAAGTGCCCGGAGTTGTGTGACAGCAGGTCGAGATTGGGGTACTTGGTCTGTAGCCAGCCCGACAGCAGATAGATGCTCAGCGGGAAGCCGTACATCTCGACGAAAAGCGCGACGATGAATCCCGCGAAGGCCCCGAAGGTGCGCCAGTCACGCCCGGTCTGTGGCTTGAAGAAACTGAATGCAAACATCAGGAAGAGGGCCGAATTGAGGACGACCAGCGTCCACAGGCCATAGCCCGAGGCATCGTGGGTCATGGCTGGGCTCCCGCCTTGGGCGCAGGCCCTGGCTCGGGTGATCTGGCACCTTGCTGGCCGCCTGCCTGATCACCATGCCCGCCACCGTGACCGCCGTGACCGCCGTGCATGAAGATGTGCATCAGCGGGCAGGCGAGCAGCAGCAGGAAGGGCAACGCCCCGAAGAAGTGGGCGCGGTGTTCGCTGAGGAGGAAGTACGCGGCGACAGCGCCGAGTACGAGAAGTCCGATGGCATACCTGGAGCGCCAGAACGGTGGCGCGTTGTGCTGGTCGGGCTGTTGAGCTGGTTGTTGCAAATGCGCATGGTCGTGATTCATCAGGAGCCTCCAAAGGTCCAACTGGGTGTGCTCGCTGCGTTGAGTCGCGGTCACGCCTGAACACGAAAATTGATCATCATTCCGGCGTCTTCGTGTTCGAGGTTGTGGCAATGGAACAGGTAGGTCTGGTTGCCAGGGAAGTCGTGCGCAAAGTCGATCGCGATGCGCACGGTTTCGCCGGGCCACACCAGCACGGTGTCCTTCCAGCCCAGGTCAGTGGCGGCGCGGCCCTTGCCGAAACGCGCCGTGGCTGACCACTGCGGCGGGCTGTTCAAGCGTTCGAGCACCTGGAACGAGAACCCGTGGAGGTGCATTGGGTGGGGCATGCCCACGGTCGGGTTGCTGATGCTCCAGACTTCCACCGCGCCGCGCTTCACCTCGAAGGCAATCTCGTCCATGCGGAACGTGAGCCCGTTGATGAGGAAGCGCATGGCCTGCATCGACAGTTCGATCTTTCGCTCGGCCGCCCCATCAGTGCGAATCGGCTTGACCTCTGACAGCGCCGTCGGCAGCGTGGCGACGACGCGTTCCCCAGCCGTGACCGACAGCTTCAACACGTTGAACGCCGCACCCAGCGGCAGCCGTGACGAACCCATGCCGGCCATCATCTGGCCCATGCCGTGGCCGCCCATGCCTCCCGCCGCCCCTTCGTTTTCCATCGGGTCGAACGCCAGGCTCTTGAGGAACACCGTGTCGCCGGCTTGCGCCTGAGCAGCATCGAACAGCACATCAAGGCGTTCGCCCGGCGACAGGAAGGCTTCGGTCACGGGTTCGGGTTTCTCGATCAAGCCACCGTCGGTGCCGATAACGGTGAAGGGCAGCCCGGTGTCGCCTTTGACGAAGGCGAGTCGGTAGACGCGGGCATTCGATCCGTTGAGCAACCGCAGCCGGTAGGTGCGCGGGGTGACGGTGTGGACCGCGTTCGGTGTCAGGTTCGCGAGCACGATGTCGCCGAGCCAACCCATCATCGATTCGTGCGCATTGGGCCGGTACACCAGCTTGCCCTGTGTGTCGAACTGCTTGTCCTGGATGACCAGGGGAAGGTCCGTCACACCCAATTGCAGGTCGAGCGCCTTGGCGAGCTTGCGCTGGTCGTCATCCTCGACCAGGAAGAAGCTCGCCAGGCCGTTGTAGGCCTGCTTGGCGGTCAGTTCGTGCGCGTGGGTGTGGTACCAGTAGGTGCCACCCCGGTTGCGCACGGTGAAGTCGTAGTCGTAGCGTGCGCCCGGCGCGATGGTGTCGCGCGGATGCCCGTCCATCTTGGCGGGTGTGTGCAAGCCGTGCCAGTGAATGATGGTCGGCTCGGTCAGCGCGTTGTCCAGGCTGGCGGTAAACCGTGCGCCGCTCTCGATGCGCAGGATCGGGTTCTGGTAGGCCTGCCCCGCGTGCTCGGTCTGGTACAGCAGGAAGGGCGACGGGGCCTGTGATGCAGGCCCGGGCAGCAGCGGGAAACTGGCCGACGTTGCGCGCAGCTTCAGCGGCCCGGTCACGTCCAGCACGCCGAACGGCCCGCTGGCAACCGGGATGAACAGCTTCTGCTGGAAGTTCTCGGCCGCCACCGGATCGAAGGGATAGTGGCGGAACGGCCCGCCGCCCAGCGCTCGCGAGGCGCGCGACCGGGAGTACAGCCACGCGGCCCCACCGGCGCCGGCGACGACCACTGCGCCAGCCAACAGTTGCCTTCGTTTCAGCACGCCGATCCACCAAGCGCGGAGCGCACGCGCATCAGCCGCTCGCGAACTTCATGCGCCACACGTCCTACCTCGGGATTGCTGGTCATCCGCATCACTGCGACCGGATCCATGAAGCTGACGACGAGGCGGCCATCGGCCTCCTCGCGCACGACCACGTTGCACGGCAGCAGCAGGCCGATATCCGGCTCGGCCTCCAGCGCACGGTGCGCAAGCGGCGGATTGCAGGCGCCCAGAATCCGGTAGGGTCGCCCATCGATGCCGAGCTTGGCCTGCATCGTGGCCTGGACGTCGATCTCGGTGAGGATGCCGAAGCCCTCGGCTTTGAGCGCCTCGGTCACGCGCGCGACGCCGTGCGCGAAAGTCTGAGACTGCAAGACGCAATGAAAGCCGTAGCTCGACGCTGGCGGCGCGGAGGCGATGGCACGGGGATGGTTCATGACAGCCCCGTCACGGCTTGGCCGGCGTCTGCGGAAGACGATCGACCATCATCTCCATCATGGTCTGCATCATGTCCATGCGTTGCTCCATCATGGTCTGCCGCTCGGTCATGTTGGTCGGCGGGCTCTTGGCTCCCGCCATGCCGCCCATGCCCTTCATCATGCCCATGCCCTCCTGCATGGTCTTCATGTGCTCAGCCATCAAGGCACTGCGTTCTTCGGGGTTCTTGGCGGCCATCATCTTGTCGTGCATCTCATGCATGGCCTTCATCTGGTTGGCCATTCGAGCCATTTCGGGCGTGGTCTTGCCGGGCATGGATTTGGTAGCTGCGGCAGAGGCCGAACCTGCCGGGTGATGGGCCTTGTGCAGGTCGTGCTGCGCGGCCCAACTCGGCGCACCCACCGTGAACAAGACAAGGGCAAGGCAGAGAGGGCGAACGAGCTTCATGGGGATCTCCTGATGCGGATGGATGGGTCGAAAAGCCCTGCGTTCGATGCGGAGCACCGAAGCAAGACCGCGGGGGCTTGAATCTGCGCTCTGTGTGATGCACACAGGGCCAGGCGGAGCACAGTCCCGGGCGCGGGCGGCAGAGCTCCAGGCTCCGCTTCGCGCACCCCCGGACAGCTATAGCGCCAGACGACAGTAGCGATCTCTGAAGGGCGGCCCCGCTGGGGGTGGCTGCAAGTCGACCTGCCAGCAGGGCCCCGATACGACGGGCGCTGCTGCGTTCCACACGACTGCAACGAGCGGCGGTATGCCGGGGTCGCTCAGGTCAACACCGGCTTGCAGCTTGAGCAGAGCGGTCGAGCCATCGTCGCAGACCTTCAGGCACGACGGGGTGGAAGCGCCCGAGTCGTTGTCATGACGGTCGCCGGTCGAGTGGCGGCCTACCGAAGCAGCAGCCAAATCGTCCGTGTGGTTTGATCCAGACGTTGCTGAGTGAGCGTGGAATCCTGGCGCTTCTGATATTTCCAACAGGCAAGCATTGGCAACCCCTGACGCCACAGCAAACAGCCACACCAGCAGCACTGCGAATGCGGTGCGGCGCTTGGTGCGGTTGCTGGAGAAGATGTTCATGGTCGGAGCGGTGTTCAGACAGTTCATCCTAAGCTGGGGTAGCCAGGGCGCTTTGATATGCATCAAACGAAGCGGATCGAACAACTCTGGCAGTCACCCCCAACCGAATCGCCGGATGTAGTGGCGCTTCATCATCGTGGTCAGCACGCAGTAGCCAAGCAGGATGCAGGGTCACTCATTGACGCCGAAGCGACCTGCGCGCGCCGCGTAGGCGCGCGAAAGCACACTGGTGTCGGCAAACGACACCAGCGCAACCGCAAGCCCGCCGAGCAGCACCGGCACGATGTCGCCCTGGGTGAGCATGGGAATGCTGAAGGCCGGTAGGCCCTGGGGCAGGGAACCGAGCACCGAGACGCCGGCACGCGCTGCCAAGTCGAAGACCGCTGCGACAGAGGTGTCGACCGAGAAACCGAACAGCGCGGGCAGCTGGCTGTTCAACACGGTCAGCGCAATGCCATTCATGTAGCCATAGCGAATCGGCTTTGAAAGCAGTTCAGTGACGAACCCCAACCGGGCGATGCCCGCCAGCACGCACAAGCTGCCGGAAACCACGGCCATCATCCCGGCCAAGGCGATGGCGCGCTGTGGATCACCGGCAGAAAGCGGCAGCACCACGCCCAGAATGAGCGCGGCCAAGGCCGAGTCGGGGCCCAGCACCAGCACCCGGCTGGGGCCGAACATCGCATAGGCCAGCAAGCCGACCAGGGTGGCGTACAGACCGTAGATTCCGGGCAAGCCAGAGGCCACCGAGTAGGCAATGCCGACCGGCACGAGCACCGCTGTCAATGCCAGACCGGCCAGCACATCGTGTCGAAGCCATGCGGCCTCGTAGTGCCGCAAGGTGTGCAGCCCCGGCAACCAGCGCAGCCAGCCCGTCAGATGGACATCTTCGCGCGGGCGCGCGATGCGACCCGGTTCCAACGGGGGCGGCACAGGACTCGGCGCGGGGATGTCAACACCGACCTACTTTTCCCCAATTCCGCCGGAGTAAATTTCCCCACCCTTTAGCGGTTCCGGTGCTCAGCCGGTGAGTGGTGCGGCGGGATCCTTTCGTGGTCGGCCAGGGCCGCGTTTGATCTCTGGTGGGGCGCCGCTTTGCAGGGCTGCTCGGTTGCACAGTCCGCACCTTGCATGTGAGGGCGTGAACGAGCATCAGCCGTTCAACTACTTCTGCTGAATGAAGAGCAGCGCATTGCGACACTTCGCGGCAACGCGCGTGGCGACCGATCCAAGCACGGTGGCCACAAACGCGCCTTCGCCGTGCGACCCGATCACCAGAATGTCGAGCTTGTTTTTCGTCGCGAATGCGGCAATCACATCGCCCGGGTTGTTGCCCGTGAGCTGCGCTTCGGTGACTTGCAGTGGGCTGGTTTTCAGCAGCTTGCGCGCCGGCGCGAAGGCACGCTCAAACGCCGCGCGCTGCATTTCTGCAACTTGCTCCGGCTTGAACCCCGGCACCGGCGCATCGGCAAAAACACCCGGAACGCGCAGTCTCGTCAGGTCCGGCACCACGTGAATCAGCGTCAGCAGTGGCGCCGGGCCAAACAGCGCAAGGTGTTTGATGACAAAGCGCACCGCCGCAATCCCGTACTTGCTGCCGTCGAGCGCGATGCCGACCTTCAGCGAATCCTTCTTCGGCGCCGCATTGGGGACCTTGCCGCTGCGCAGTACCAACAGCGGCGTATTGCAAGACGCCAACACAGCTTGCGTGACCGAGCCGAACAGCAGACTCTTGAAACCGGTATGGCCATGCGAGCCCATGACGATCAGGTCAGCGGCGTCTTCAGCCGCGATGCGGCCGACCACCACACCTGGACTGCCCACCATTGACTTTGCACGCGCCGGCAAGCCCGCTCGTTTCAGGCCGGCCAGGGCCGGTTTGATGACCTTGCTGGCTTCGGTTTCATGGTAGTGCTGTACCAGTTCGCGGCCAGCGCCACGCGCCACGCGCGTGGAAACGGGGTACTGCACGTTGAGCAACTCGACGTCCGGCTGACTTTCGATCAAGGTGCTGCGCGAGGCGATGAAATCCAATGCAGCCTTGCTGTGAGGGCTGCCGTCGATGGGCATGAGGATACGCATGGGGGGGCTTTCTGGTTGAGGTGGAAATGAGGTTGAAAATCAAGGGCCTGTGAGCCCGGGCTGGTCTTTGACAATCGTGACGGGCAGGGTCGAAGCTTGCAGAACTGCCAGCGACACCGAGCCGAGCAAAGCACTTGTTAGCGCGCCCCTGCCGCGTGCGCCCATGACGATGGCGTCGCATCCATAGCGCTGCGCGATGCCAAGCAGCGTTGGCGCCGCGTCGCCCGAGCCGATTTCGCGCTCGAAGGCCAAACCCGCCGCCTCGAACAAGGCTTCGGCGCTATTCAGCGCCCGCGCACCCACGGCACCAGTGACACGTTCAAGCACGTCGGCGCTGGGGGCCAACATCAACTCAATGGTGTAGGTAGGTTCTTGCACGGTGGCCAGCACGAAGGCGGCGCGCAAGCCCTCGCGCTGCAATTGCAAGGCATGGCGCACGGCGTCGAGTGCGGCTTCAGAACCATCGACGGGCAGCAGGATTTTCATCGGTTGGCTTTCACGTTGTGCAGTGATCTGTTGTCTTCAATTGATCGCCAGCAATGCACCGCCAGCTTGCGCGCTTCGTCCAGCAGCAGCACGCTGGCCGCAACGCCCGTGGCCAGCAGCCAGTCGCCCAGGTTCAAAGACACGGTGTCAAACACGGCCTGGGCCGGGCCCCAGTTCACCGCCACCACCTGCAGCACCAGCACGGCGGCCAGCGCCAGCCACAGCTTGCGGTTGCCGAACAACTGGCGGTTGAACGCCGTGCGGGCGTCGAAGCGGGCGTTCATCACGTTGAAGAACTGAAACAGCACGAAGGTGGTGAAGGCCAGTGTCGACGCATAGGCCTGGTGACCGCTTTGCAGCCCGTGGAAATACACCCCGATCGTGCCCACCGCCATGGTGCTGCCGTAGGCCAGCAGACGACCGAGGCGCGCCAGCGTCAGGATGCGTGCATCACTGCGGCGCGGTGGCTCGTTCATGATCCCGGGCCGCGACGGCTCCAAGCCCAGCATCACGGCGGGCGGGCCGTCCATGATCAGCGCGATCCACAAGATGTGGATCGCCGTGAACGGCATTGGCAGGCCGAGCAGCTGGGCACTGAGAACGGTGAGGATCGCGCCCACGCTGGTGGACAGCTGAAAGCGCACGAACTTGACGATGTTGTCGTAGATGGTGCGGCCTTCTTTGACCGCGCCCACGATGGACGCAAAGTTGTCGTCGGCCAGCACCATCGCAGCGGCCTCTTTCGTGACCTCGGTGCCGGTGATGCCCATGGCGATGCCGATGTCGGCGTTCTTCAGTGCCGGGGCGTCGTTGACGCCGTCGCCCGTCATCGCCACCACATGGCCACGCGCTTTGAGGGCCTGCACAATTTTGACTTTGTGCTCGGGCGCCACGCGCGCGAACACAGCCGTTTCTTCGATGTGGCGCGACAACTCGGCGACGTCGATACGCTCCAACTCGGCGCCTGTCAGCACCGCGCCGTGGAGGCCCAACTCGCGGGCTTTTGCCGTTGCGGTCAGGGCATGGTCGCCGGTGATCATCTTGACCTGGATGCCGGCCTGTTTGCACAGCGCAATTGCGTCACGCGCTTCGGGGCGCGGCGGGTCGATGAGGCCGACCAGGCCGACCAGGCTGAGCTGCTGCGCCCATGGCATCAGGTCGGCCGCCGGGTCGAAGTCGTGCAGCGCGATGTCGCGGTGGGCGACGGCCAGCACGCGCATGGCCTGGCTGGCAAGGCGCGCGGTTTCGGTCTCGAAGGCGGCGCGGTCGGTCGCTGCCAAGGGTGTGTCTGCGTCTGCATCTGCGCTGAGAAAGCTGCTGGCACGCGCCAGCAACACGTCGGGTGCACCCTTCACCAACATGCGCACATGCTCAACATCGCGATGGAAAGTGGCCATGAACTTGTGCGCCGAGTCGAACGGGATTTCGGCGATTCGCGGGCTGCTGGCTGCCAGGCTGGTGACCTCGCCGCTCGCATCACGGTTGCCACCGCCCTTGCCGGCCAACGCCAGCAGTGCGCCTTCGGTCGGATCGCCGATCAACTTGCCGTCCCGGATGCTGCTGTCATTGCACAGTGCGGCCGGGATCAGCAAGGGCTCGAAGTCCGGCAGCGGCACGCCGTCCTGCGTGCTGATGGCGCCTTCACCGACATAGCCTTCGCCTGACACGGTGAAGTGCCGGCCCCGGTAAAACACCTCACGCGCGGTCATCTCGTTCAGCGTCAAGGTGCCGGTCTTGTCGGAGCAGATCACGGTGGTGGAACCCAGCGTCTCGACGGCCGACAGCTTCTTCACGATGGCGCGGTTCTTCGCCATGCGGTGCATGCCGATGGCCAATGTCACCGTCACCACCGCCGGCAGGCCTTCGGGGATGGCGGCCACGGCCAGGGCGATGGAGGTCATGATGGTCTGCGTCAAATCGTCGCCGCGCAGCAGCCCCAAGCCGAAGATCAGCGTCACCACCACGCCGGCAATGCCGGCCAGGCCCTTGCCCAGCGCGTCGATCTGAATCTGCAGGGGCGTGGGCTGGTCAGGGGCCGCTTCCAACAGGCCGCTGATGCGGCCCATCTCGGTGTGCATGCCGGTTGCGCACACCACCGCTTCGATGCGGCCGCGCGTGACCACCGTGTTCATGAAGACCATGTTCAGGCGCTCGGCCAGCGGGTGCTCGCCTGCCGAAAGCAGCCCGGCGTGCTTGCCCACGGCATGCGACTCGCCGGTCAAAGCCGCTTCGGCCACTTCCGCGTTGTGAGCGGCCAGCACGCGCGCGTCGGCGGGCACGCGGTCGCCCGCTTCGATCAATACGATGTCACCGGGCACCAGCGCCTCGGCATCCACTTGCAGAACCTCGTCGCCACGCCGCACGCGGGCGTGCCTGGCCAGCATTTGCTTGAGCGCCGCCAGCGTCGCCTGCGCACGGTGCTCTTGGTAGAAGCCGAGGCCGGCGTTAAGCACCACCACGATGAGGATCACCACCGCGTCCTTGGTATCGCCGATGGCGCCGGCCAAAGCGGCTGCCGCGATCAGCACCAGGACCAGCAGGTTCTTGAACTGGTCCATGAACTTCAACCAGCCTGGACGCGGCGGCTTCTCACGCAGCCGGTTCGGGCCGAAGCGCTCAAACCGGTGCCGTGCCTCGGCGGCGGTCAACCCCTGGGGCGACGATTCCAGGTGAGCCAGCGCGACCGCAGCCGCCACGTCCCAGGGCTTGATATCGCGCAACGGTGCTTCGCTCAAAGCGTCCATCGCCAGTTCAACACCTCGGGCATGTCCTCGCCATGCTCGCCGATGTAGCGCTTGTGGCGTTGCATGGTCGCATCAAAGCGTGCGGTCTCCGCCTCGACCCGGCCCGCCAGCCTCGGGATGCGCCGGATCGCGTCCAGCGCGAGTTG
>JANOKR010000289.1:0-13286 GCA_031419315.1 Betaproteobacteria bacterium | reverse complement strand
TTCTACCGCTTCCCAGATCGCGGCGGCCGCGCCGGCGGGCGGCACGTAGATCACGCTGACGGTCGCGCCGGTCTGGCTGGCCGCTTCCTTGACGCTGGCAAAGATCGGGATGCCCTCGAAATCTTCACCGGCGCGCTTGGGGTTCACACCAGCGACAAAGCAGTTCACACCGTTGGCGTAGTCGCGGCACATCCGGGTGTGGAACTGCCCGGTCTTGCCGGTGATGCCCTGGGTGATGACCCTGGTATTTTTGTCGATCAGGATGCTCATGACAGCACCCCGCCCGCCGAGTACGGCAAGCGACCCTCCGAGAGGGTCGGGCCTTGCTTGGGGCGGCCCGGCGCGGCGGCCCGCGTTGAATGGTTGGACATGGGATGGCTCATGGTCGTGGGTTCTTGAGTGTCACTTGACCGCGGCGACGATCTTCGTCGCGGCTTCGGCCATGGTGTCTGCGCTGATGATCGGCAAGCCCGATTCAACAAGCAGCTTCTTGCCGATCTCTTCGTTGGTGCCTTTCATGCGCACCACCAGCGGCACCGTCAGGTTCACCGCCTTGCATGCGGCGATGACACCTTCTGCAATCGTGTCGCAGCGCATGATGCCGCCGAAGATATTGACCAGGATGCCTTTGACATTCTTGTTGGCGAGCATGATCTTGAAGGCTTCGGTGACCTTCTCTGCGGTGGCGCCGCCGCCGACGTCGAGAAAGTTCGCCGGCTCGCCGCCAAAGAGCTTGATCGTGTCCATCGTCGCCATCGCCAGCCCGGCCCCGTTGACGAGGCAGCCGATATTGCCGTCCAGGCTGATGTAGCTGAGGTCGAATTTGCTGGCCTCGATCTCGGCGGCGTCCTCTTCGTCGAGGTCGCGGTAAGCCACGATTTCCGGGTGACGGAAAAGTGCGTTCGAGTCGAAATTGAACTTCGCGTCGAGCGCCTTGATGCGGCCGTTGCCTTCCAGGATCAGCGGGTTGATCTCGGCCAGCGAGGCATCGGTCTGCATGTAGCAGGTGTAGAGTTTTTTCAGCACCTCCAGCGCCTGCGCCTGGCTTGCCGCAGGCACGCCAATGCCGTCGGACAACTCAATCGCCTGGGCATCGGTGAGGCCGACCAGCGGGTCGACAAAGACCTTGATGATCTTCTCCGGCGTCTTGTGCGCGACCTCCTCGATGTCCATGCCCCCTTCGGAGCTGGCCATCATGGCCACCTTCTGCGTCGCGCGGTCGGTGAGCGCGGCGACGTAGTACTCCTTCTTGATGTCGGCGCCTTCTTCGATCAGCAGCCGGCGCACCGGCTGGCCCTTGGGGCCTGTCTGGTGGGTGACGAGTTGCATGCCCAGGATCTGGCCGGCGAGTGCCTTGACCTCGTCGATCGAACGCGCGAGCTTGACGCCGCCCCCTTTGCCACGCCCGCCGGCATGGATCTGCGCCTTCACAACCCAGAAGGTGCCACCGAGCTTTTGCGCCGCTTCGGTGGCTTCTTGCACCGTGAACGCCGGGTAGCCGCGCGGCACCGGCACGCCGAATTGGCGCAGGACTTCCTTGCCTTGGTACTCGTGGATCTTCATCGTGGCGTCTCTTGGTTCTGTCGGTCGGTGCGGCGGAATCGGTCAGGGGCGCGGCGCGGCAACCGTTCAGCCGGGGATGTTCGTCGCGCCCGGATTGTGATCGCTGCGGCTGTCGTCCCGCTTGCGGTGCCAACGTGGGTAGTGCAGGCGCACCGCCTCGCCCTCGGCGCGCAAGGCGTGGCAGCGGTCGATCTGGAACGGCTGTTTGGCGTCTGGCCCGCTGCCGCTGGTGTCGATGACCTCGCCGGCAAAAGCCTGGATCACGGCCGTCGGCAGAACCTGCGTAAGCTCCGTCAAGTGGGTGCAGCCGCGAACGCCGCCGAGGCGCTCTTGCGCCGCGCGGCGAAAACCTTGCAGCAGATTCAGCCCGGCCAGGCCGGCGTAGGCGTCACCGTGGTCGTCGCAATGCGCGCCATGGGGCACCCAGGTCGACGCCGAACCGGCTTCGACGATGTTGAGTTTTTCGTCGACGACCAGGCGCAGCAGCAAATCGTGGATCGGGCGGGTTGGCGGCCGCGGCCCAGCCGAGGTGTGCAGCGCGCGGGTTTTCAGGTCGACCAGTTGCGCATCAACCTCCCAAAAACCATCGCCTCGCGCAAATATCTGCACGTCGATCGTGCGGCGGTGTCTGAGCTGGCGGTGCGCGGCAGGCGTGGGGAGCGGCATCGGTGGACCGGAGGTCGATGGGCGGTGCGTGGGCCGTCGGGCGCGGGCCAGCCGCCGAGCACGGCGCAAAACACTTTAGCATGCTGCGCTGCGGCATTCGGCGGCCCAGGAGCGGCCGCGGGATGGGTATCGCGCTTGCTTCGCGTTGGCGTAGCGCTGGGGTCGCAGCGCGACCGCGTCAGCGACGACATCGGCGTAGGTTCAGTCGCCGTCTTCGCCGCCGGCGATGACCTTGCGGATCGTCTCCGACGTGAACCCTCGCGCCGCGAGAAAGCGCATCTGGCGGGCGCGCTCGGTCGCGTCGCTGGGCGGTGAGCCAAAACGCGCCGCCCAGACCCGCTGCCCGCGCGCTACTTCGGTGGCCTTGAGCGACTGGCGCTGGGTGTCGTCGGGCACCGCGCCGTGCAACTTCAATTCCTGCTCGATACGCCGATTGCCGTAGCGCGCCGATCGGGCGTTGAGCCGACTCTCCACAAAACGCGCATCGGACAACTGGCCGGCGGCCTGCAGCGCATCGAGCAGTCTATCGATGTCGTCAGCGGCAATGCGTGGAGCATCGTCGGCTTTGGCCGCGTCCCCCGCGCGGCGCTCGATCTCGCGCAGCCAGTGCAAGAGCTTGCGCCGGAGCTCCTGCCGCGAGTGCTCACGTTGCGCCAGCCACATCAAGGCGCGGGCGCGCAGCGTGGCGGGCGAGCGGTTCATCATCGGGGTTGCACCTGCCGGTTGGGGCTGACGCTGGCCAGACAACAGCCTCGCAGCAGCCTCCTCGGGCCGCGACCGACCCCGATCGGCCTCAGCCGGCGCTGCCGCTGGTCGCCAGCAGCGGGATGCCCATCGCCTCGCGGACCTTGTTTTCGATCTCGATCGCCAGCTCGGTATTTTCGCGCAAAAACTCGCGTGCGTTGTCCTTGCCCTGGCCGATCTTCTCGCCGTTGTAGGCATACCAGGAACCGCTCTTTTCGAGCACCCGGGCGTTGACGCCCATGTCGACGATCTCACCCAGGCGGCTGATGCCTTCGCCGTAGAGGATGTCGAACTCCGCCGTCTTGAATGGCGGCGCGACCTTGTTTTTCACGACCTTGACCTTGGTCTCGCTGCCGATGACTTCTTCGCCCTTCTTGATGCTGCCAGTGCGGCGGATGTCCAGGCGCACCGAGGCGTAGAACTTCAGCGCGTTGCCGCCGGTGGTGGTTTCGGGGTTGCCAAACATGACGCCGATCTTCATTCGGATCTGGTTGATGAAGATGACCATCGTGTTCGTCTTCTTGATCGATGCGGTCAGCTTGCGCAGCGCCTGGCTCATCAGGCGCGCCTGCAGGCCGGGCAGCGAGTCGCCCATTTCACCTTCGAGCTCGGCCTTCGGCGTGAGCGCGGCCACCGAGTCGATGACGATCAGGTCGACCGAGCCGGAGCGCACCAGCGCGTCGACGATCTCCAGCGCCTGCTCGCCGGTATCGGGCTGCGAGATCAGCAGCTCTTGCAGGTTGACACCGAGCTTTTGGGCGTACTGGATATCGAGCGCATGTTCGGCGTCGATGAAGGCGCAGGTGCCGGCGACCTTTTGCATCTCGGCGATGACTTGCAGCGTGAGGGTCGTCTTGCCGGACGATTCAGGGCCGTAGATCTCGATCACCCGCCCACGCGGCAAGCCACCCACCCCGAGCGCCACATCGAGGCCGAGCGAGCCGGTGGAGACGACCTGGATATCTTCGATCACCTCGCCTTCGCCCAGGCGCATGATCGAACCCTTGCCGAACTGCTTTTCGATCTGCGCGAGTGCGGCTTGCAGGGCCTTGGCTTTTTCGGTATTCAGGGCTTTGACGGGTGCGTCCATGGGGCTCTCCTAGTTGCTGCTGATCTTAGCGCAACAACTGGATGCCCGTACAGTCCTTTTGGGGTAACTCCCTGGGGGGAGGCTGCCTACAATCAAGTTGCAACGGCGCTCGACCGAGGCGCCGGCAGGAGACCGAAGATGCGCATTCTGATCGCCGAAGACGACCAGGTTCTGGCCGATGGCCTGCTGCGGTCGCTGCGTTCGGCCGGTTACGCGGTTGACCAGGTCGCCAGCGGTACCGAGGCCGATGCGGCGCTGGCGTCGCACGAATTCGACCTGCTGATCCTGGACCTCGGGCTGCCCAAGCTGCATGGCCTGGAGGTGCTGCGCAAGCTGCGCGGGCGGGGCTCCAGCGTGCCGGTGCTGATCCTGACCGCCGCGGACAGCGTCGACCAGCGCGTCAAAGGTCTGGACCTCGGCGCCGACGACTACATGGCCAAGCCGTTTTCGCTGCAAGAGCTCGAAGCGCGTGTCCGCGCACTGACGCGGCGCGGGCTGGGCAGCGCGTCGACGATCATCAAGCATGGCCCGCTGTCGTTTGATGCGACGGGTCGGGTGGCCTACATGGACGAGCAGATGATCGAGCTGTCAGCCCGCGAGCTCAGCCTGCTCGAAGTGCTGCTGCAACGCGCCGGCCGCCTGGTCAGCAAGGACCAGCTCGTCGAGCGCCTGTGTGAATGGGGCGAAGAGGTCTCGACCAACGCGATCGAGGTCTACATCCACCGCCTGCGCAAGAAGATCGAACAAGGGCCGGTGCGCATCGCGACGGTGCGCGGGCTCGGCTATTGCCTGGAAAAGATCCCTGGATGATCAAGGCCGCCGCCAGTCGTCCGCTAGCGCTGCGCTGAACCGTTTGCGCGAACAACGCTCCCTCTTTGGCGAGATCCTCGACTGGATGCTCGCGCCGCTGCTGCTGCTGTGGCCGATGAGCCTGGGGCTGACGGGTATCGTCGCGCAGGAGATCGCCAACCGCCCCTATGACCGCGAGCTCGGCGAAATGGCGCGGCTGCTGGCGCGCCAGGTCGTCATCAGCGCGCCGGCCAGCGCCGGCCAGCCGGCGCAGGTGCGCCTGGCCACCGCCGGCGCAGTCGAGCTGCTGCGCACCGACGACGTTGACCGCGTGTATTACCAGGTGCTCGGCACCAACGGCGAATTTATCGCCGGCGACCGCGACCTGCCGGTGCCTGACGATGCTGACGCGCCGAGCCGTGACCCGCGTTTCCGCGATGAACAGATGCAGGACGACCCGGTACGCGTGGCGCATATCCGGCTGCCGCTGGACGGCGACCCGCAGGGCCGCGTGGTGCTGGTGCAGCTGGCCGAAACCCTGGGCAAACGGTCGGCGCTGGCCGCCGAAATCATCAAGGGTGTGATCCTGCCGCAGTTCGTGATCCTGCCGATCGCGGTGATGCTGGTCTGGTTCGCGTTGGCACGCGGCATCCGGCCGCTGAATGAGCTGCAAGAGCGCATCCGCCGCCGTGAGGCCGGCGACCTGAGTCCGATCGACGGCCACGACGCGCCCGAAGAAGTGGCGCCCCTGGTGGCGTCGATCAACGACCTGCTACAGCGCCTGGACCAGTCGATCGCGGCGCAGAAACACTTTCTCGCCGACGCCGCGCACCAGCTGAAAACGCCGCTCGCCGGACTGCGCATGCAGGCCGAGCTGGCGGCGCGCGAAATCGACGCCGGCCAAAAGGATCCGCTGGCGCTGAAGGCCTCGCTGCAGCAGATTGCGCTGTCCAGCGACCGCGCCGCGCATTCGGTGAACCAGCTGCTGTCGATGGCGCGCGCCGAGGACGAGGAGCAGGCGCTGCGCCGCTCGCCGGTGGACCTGGCCGCGGTGTCCCAGGCGGCGGTGCGCGACTTCGTTCCCAAGGCGATGGACAAACGCATTGACCTCGGCTACGAAGGCCTCGACCCCGGCGGTGCGGCGCTGCTGCAAGGCCAGCCGGTGCTGCTGAGCGAGCTGGTGCGCAACCTGCTCGACAACGCCCTGCAGTACACCCCGCACGGCGGCACCGTCACGGCGCGCGTCAGCATCGACCCCCAAGGCCAGGGCGTCGTGCTGCAAGTCGAGGACTCGGGCCCGGGCATCGCGCCAGCCGAACGCGCGCTGGTCTTCCAGCCCTTTTACCGAACCCTGGGCACCGGTGTCGACGGCACCGGCCTCGGCCTGGCGATCGTGCAGGAGATCGCCAAGCGGCATGCCGCCGAAGTCACGATCGGCTACGCGTTGCCGCGCGCTGCTGGCGCTGCCGGGGCGGCTGCGGCGGCGGGGCCTGCCGGTGAAACCCGCTCCGGCGCGCTGTTTACGGTGCGCTTCGGTCTGCCCGCTGCGGTCAGGCGTTAGGGATCGCGCTTGGGGTGGCGCCTGGGGTCGCGCCTGGAGTCGCGCCCGCTGTCGCACCCGGGGTCGCGTCGGGGTTTTGGCCAGCCCGGCGCGCCGCACCGCCAGCGGCCGCAAGCGCCCGGCGCAGCAAAACCGAGTCGTCTTCGCCGGCCAGGCCGGCCAGCAGCGCTTGGCAATAAATCGCTTGCGCGGCCCGGCCCAGCGGCAGCTCGGTCTGTGTTTCGTCGGCCATCAACAGCGCGAGTTTGCTGTCCTTGGCGAGCAGCGCGAGTTGCGCGCTGGGGGTCTGGTCGCCGGCAAAAACACGCCGGCCGCGGTGGCTGCCGATCCAGCTCTGCCCGCTAGATGCCTCGATCACCGCCAACGTGCGCTTCGGGTCGAGCCCGGCGGACGCGGCCAGCCCCAGCACCTCGGCCATGCCGGCCAGGTTGATCGCCGCGGCCAGGTTGTTCACGAGCTTGGTGCGTGCGCCGTCACCGGGCCGCGTGCCAACGCGAAAGACCTGCGACGACAGCACGCCGATCAGGTCGCTGCAGCGCTCAAAGACGCGGTCGTCGCCGGCCACCATCAGGCTCATCGAGCCGTCACCGGCACGCGCCGGGCCGCCCGACATCGGCGCATCCAGGCAGCCGGCGCCGAAGCCGGCGAGCCGCGACGCCACCCGCTCGACATCGGCCGGCGCAATCGTTGGGCAGAGCAGCACCGTGCTGCCTGGGGCCAGCGCAGCGGCTGCGCCGTCGGTGCCAAAAAGCACGTCGTCGACCTGGGCCGCATCGACGACGACGACCAGCAGGATGTCGCTGCGGGCAGCCAGTTCGGCGGATGTCGCAAAGACTTGCGCGCCCAGCGCGGCGGCCGCTTGCTCGCGCCGCGGGTCGAGATCGCGCACGGCCACCGGCCAGCCATTGGCGCAAAGTCGCTGCGCGATCGCGAAGCCCATATTGCCGATGCCGACGATGCCGATGCGCTGAACCATGACCATGCTCTCCCACAAATCGAGCGCCGCTGTCGCGGCTCAGCTTTGCATCAGCCGCCGCCCGCGCGCGACCGACATCAGGATGCCCAGGCCGAGCCCCAGCGTGACCATCGCGGTGCCGCCGTAGCTGATAAACGGCAGCGGCACACCGACCACCGGCAGGATGCCGCTGACCATGCCCATGTTCACAAAAGCATAGGTAAAGAAGCTCAGCGAAATGCCGCCGGCAAGCAGGCGCGAAAAGACACTCGGCGCTTCGGCGGCGATCATCAGGCCGCGCAGGATCAGGAAACAAAAACCGAGCACCAGCAGCACCACCCCAACAAGGCCGAACTCTTCGGCCACCGCAGCGAAGATGAAGTCGGTGGTGCGCTCGGGGATGAATTCCAGATGGGTCTGCGTGCCCTTCATGAAACCCTTGCCGGAAAGACCGCCGGAGCCGATCGCGATCATCCCTTGCAGGATGTGGAAACCTTTGCCGAGCGGGTCCTTCGACGGGTCGAGCAGGGTGCAGACCCGGTGCTGCTGGTAGTCGCGCAAGAAGGGCCATTTCACATCCGGCTGACAGATCGTAGGTTCGAAGACCACCAGTGCGACGATGCCCGCAGCCAGCACCAACATCGCCGGCAAGATCAACCGCCAGCTCAAGCCGGCGAAGAAGATCACGTAAAAACCCGCCGACAGGATCAGCAGCGCTGTGCCGAGGTCGGGCTGCCTGATCACCAGACCGACCGGCACGAGCAGGATCAGCGCGGCAATCACAAAGTCGAGCACCCGGCGCCGGCCCTCCTGGCGCTGGAACCACCAGGCCAGCACCATCGGCGCGGCGATCTTCAAGATCTCGCTGGGCTGAATCACGACACCCACGTTGAGCCAGCGTGTGGCGCCTTTTTTGGTGATACCGAACAGCGCCGTGGCCACCAGCAGCGCCACGCCAACGGCATACAGCGGCACCGCCAGCGCCATCAGCTTTTGCGGCGGCACCTGCGCGACGACGAGCATCACGATCAGCGCCAGGCCCATGTTGCGGGCATGGTCGACAAAGCGTGTGCCGTGGTCGAAGCCGGCCGAATACATCGTCACCAGCCCGATCAACGCCAGCCACGCGGTGGCCAGCAGCAGCGGGCCGTCGTAGCCGCTGAAGATGGGGCGCAGACGCTGCCAGGGCGCGATCTGCGCGAAGCTGTTGTTCATGGCTTGCGCGCCCCGGCTGCCACGGCCGCCGTGGCCACCCGCTGAGGCGCGCGTGCCGCCGGGCGTGCCGTGCCGGCGGCGGCCGACGGCGCCGACGCAGTCTGTCCCGGCAACGGCATCTCGGCGGCGCGCCTGGGCGTGCCGATCGGCGCGCTGGATTTGCCCTCGCGGGTGGCCGCCATGTCGTCGGCGCCGGGCCAGTTGCCCAGCAGCAGGTAGTCGAAGACGCGGCGCGCGATCGGCGCCGCGGCCTCGGAGCCGAAGCCGGAGTTTTCGACAATCACCGCCAGCGCCACGGTCGGCGCGTCGACCGGCGCCATCGCGATATACAGCGAGTGGTCGCGTTTGTGTTCTTCGAGCTTGGACGCGACGTACTTTTCGTTCTGCTTGATGCCCACCGCCTGCGCGGTGCCGGTCTTGCCGCCGCTGGCATACGTCGCGCCCATGAAGACCCGCGTCGAGGTGCCCTCCTGCGTGACGCCGTGCAAAGCACGCCGGATGAGGTCGACATGTTCGGCTTTGAGTGGCAGCGCCGGCAATGCCTCGCTGGCGACGCGGGTGCGCTCGCGGGTGACCACATCCTCGGTCTCGCGCACCAGGCGCGGCTTGAAGCGCAGGCCGCCAGAGACGAGCGTCGCGGTCGCGTTGGCGAGCTGCAACGCAGTGAAATTGTTGTAACCCTGGCCGATGCCCAGCGAGATCGTCTCGCCGGCATACCAGCGCTGCTGTTCGGGCTTGCGGTAGTAGCGCTTTTTCCACTCCGTCGAGGGCAAGACGCCAGTGACTTCGCCTTCGAGGTCGATCCCGGTCTTGAGCCCAAAACCCAGCGGCGAGAGCTGCTCGTGCATCAGGTCCACACCCATCTCGTTGGCCAGCGAGTAGTAGTAGACATTGCTTGATTTGACGATCGAGCGGGTCATGTCCACCGGCCCCAGGCCCTTGTCGCCGTGGCTGCGAAAAGTGTGGTTGCCAAACTGGAAGGTGCCGCCGTCGTTGATGACGGTGGTCGGCGCACGTTTGCCGCTGTTCAAGGCGGCGATGGCCATGAAGGGTTTGAAGGTTGACCCCGGCGGGTAGGTGCCACGCAGCGCGCGGTTGAGCAGCGGCTTGTCGATCGACTCGTTCAGCTCGCGCCAGCTGTCGGCATCGATGCCGTCGACAAACAGGTTCGGGTCGAAGGTTGGCTTGCTGACAAAGGCCAGGATCTCGCCGCTGCGCGGGTCGATCGCGACCAGCGCGCCACGCCGATCGCCGAACATTTCTTCAACCAGCGCCTGCAAGCGGATATCGATCGACAGCACCAGCTTGTTGCCCGGCGTCGGCGGCTGGCTGCGCAGCCGGCGCACCGCGCGCCCGCCGGCACTGGTCTCGACCTGCTCGAAACCTGTCGTGCCGTGCAGCACCTCTTCATAAGCCTGTTCGAGCCCAAGCTTGCCGATGTACTCGCTGCCTTTGTAGTTGGCCTGGCGCTCGTCGGGCCACTCTTCCATGGCCTTTTTTTCGGCCTGGTTGACACGCCCGATATACCCGAGCAGATGGGCCCCGGTTTCGCCCAGCGGATAGTGGCGGAACAGCCGCGCCTTGACCTCGACGCCGGGGAAACGAAAACGCTGCGCGGTGAAACGCGCGACTTCTTCGTCGCTGAGCTTGGTGCGGATCGGCAGCGAGTCGGCGCCTTTCAATTCTTCTTGCAGGCGCTTGAAGCGGCGGCGGTCGCGCGGGCCGATCTCGATCACCGTAGCCAGCTCGTCGATCAGCGCGTCGATATCGGCGCCGCCGGACTTGCCGCGCGCGGGTGCGACCTCCAACGTATAGGCCGAGTAGTTGGTCGCGAGCACGATGCCGTTGCGGTCGACGATGAGGCCGCGGTTGGGCACGATCGGCACCACCGCGATGCGGTTGGCCTCGGCCTGCGTGGCCAGGTCGTCGTGCCGCCAGACCTGCAGGTAGACCAGCCGCGCGCAGAGCAGCGAGAAGCACAAAAGCACAAAAAGTGCCGCGGCCAGTACGCGGCCACGAAAGCTGTGCAGCTCCTGCTCGAGATTGCGGATTTCGGTCACAGCGGGCGATTTTCGTCGCGGTCGGGCGCACGCCGCTGCGGCGCCAACAACACGATGCTCGCCAGCGGCCACAACAGCGCCTCGAACAAGGGCGCCAGGAACAGCGACCAGCCCGGGAACATGCCACCCACCAACAGGCGCACCGCCAGCGAGGCGACCGTCGCCAGCACAAACAACGGGAACACATGCAAGGCCTGCTCGGGCACGCTGAACCACAACATGCGCCGGTGCACAGTGATGGCGCCAAAACTCAACAGGGTGTAGGCCAACGCATGCTGGCCGAGCAGCGCGCCGTCATGTACGTCCATCATCAAACCAAACAAAAAGGCCGCGCCAACACCCACCCGGCGCGGCTGGTGCACGTTCCAGAAGACCAGCGCCAGCGCCAGCAGATCGGGCTGCGCCGCATGGCGGCCGGCCGGCAGCATGTTCAGCGCCAGCGCGACGAGCAGCGTCAGGCCGATGAAGATCGGGTTGGCCGGCAGCAGCAGCTGCGACGAGCCGCGAGGCATGATCATCGCGCGCACCCTTTCATCGGCTGGCACCCTTGGCGGCCGCGGCGGCTTTGCCGGCCGCCGATGCGGCGCTGCCGGTAGTTGGCGCAGTGTCCGCACGCGGCGGCAGTTGCATTGCAACCGGCTCGAGCACCAGCACATGGCGGACACCATCGGGTGACGCCACCGGCGCCAGCAGGATGCGCGCAAAACCCGACTCGACACGCCGCTCGACCGCCGCCACCCTGGCCACCGCAAGACCCGGCGGATAGACCCCGTCGATGCCGCTGGTCTGCAGCAGGTCGCCGACCTGCACATCGGCGTTGGCGGCGACAAAACGAAGCTCGAGCCCGGGCTCGGCCGCGCCACCAAAAGCCGCGCCGCGCTGCTGGGTGCGGGTATTGAGCACGGGAATAGCGGCGTCGCGGTCGGTGAGCAGCGTGACCTCTGAGGTCAAAGGGTAGACACGCGTGACCTGGCCGATCACGCCGGCCGCGTTGATCACCGGCGAGCCGGCCGTGATGCCCCGGGTCTGGCCGCCGTCAATGAAGACCTTGCGCGAAAACGGGTCGCTGGCTTCGTACAGCACCTCGGCCGCGCGCGAGCGCACGACCAGCCCGGCGCGCAGGTCGAGCAGGGCGCGCAGGCTGCGGTTCTCGCTGTCCAGCCGCGCGGCGCGCGCGGCGTGCTCAGCCTGGCGCGCGAGCTCGGCACGCGCCGCAGCCTCGGCCGCACGTGCGTCCTGCACGCCGCCCAGGTAATCGCCGGCACCGCCCCACGCCTGAACGGGCCACTGCAGGATGCGTTGCGCCGGCAACAACGCCGTGGCCAGGCCCGAGCGCAGCGGGTCGACAAAACGAAAGCGCGAATCGGCGACCATCAGGAACAGCGCCAGCGCGGAAAAAAAGACGAGCTTCGTCAGTGCCGACGGGCCCTGGCGGAAAAACGGCGGCGGGGTGCGGTCGAACGTCCCCAGCGGCATCGCTTCAGCGCCTGGCGGAAGGGGCCCCGGGCATCACTCGCTTCACTCGGAAGTGAAGATGCCGCCGAGTCGCTCCATGCGTTCGAGCGCCATGCCACAACCGCGCACGACGCAGGTCAGCGGGTCTTCGGCGACGAGCACCGGCAGGCCGGTTTCTTCGGCCAACAGGCGATCGAGGTCGCGCAGCAGCGCGCCGCCGCCAGTCAGCATCATGCCGCGCTCGGCGATATCGGCACCGAGTTCTGGCGGCGTTTGCTCGAGCGCGTTTTTGACGCTGGAGACGATCTGGTTCAACGGGTCGGTCAGCGCTTCGAGAATCTCGTTGGAGCTGATCGTGAAGCTGCGCGGCACGCCTTCAGACAAGTTGCGGCCCTTGACTTCCATTTCCTTGACTTCGCTGCCCGGGAAGGCGCTGCCGATCTTCTTTTTGATCAACTCGGCGGTGGGGTCGCCGATCAACATGCCGTAGTTGCGGCGGATGTAGTTGATGATGGCTTCGTCGAATTTGTCGCCACCGACACGCACACTGCCTTTGTAGACCATGCCGCCGAGCGAGATCACGCCGACCTCGGTGGTGCCGCCACCGATGTCGACGACCATCGAGCCCGAGGCTTCGGACACCGGCAGTCCGGCACCGATGGCGGCGGCCATCGGCTCTTCGATCAGGTAGACCTCGCTGGCACCGGCGTTGAGCGCGCTTTCGCGGATCGCGCGGCGCTCGACCTGGGTCGAGCCGCAAGGCACGCAGATGATGATGCGCGGGCTCGGCTTGAACATCGAGCGCGGGTGCACCATCTTGATGAACTGCTTGAGCATCTGCTCGGTGACCGTGAAGTCGGCAATGACGCCGTCTTTCATCGGGCGGATGGCCTCGATATTGCCCGGCACCTTGCCGAGCATCGCCTTGGCTTCGCGGCCGACGGCCTGGATCGTCTTTTTGCCGTTGGGGCCGCCTTCGTGGCGGATCGAGACCACCGAGGGCTCGTCGAGCACGATGCCTTTGCCACGCACATAGATCAGCGTATTGGCCGTGCCGAGGTCGATCGCCAGGTCGGTGGAGAAATAGCGGCGCAGGGAGGCAGCGAACATGGGCAGGGGGATGATGGCCGGGGCGCGTGCAACGCGCCGCAGAATTCTGGCGGTTTTATCGGGTGCTCGGCCGAAGGC
>JANOKR010000288.1:0-2429 GCA_031419315.1 Betaproteobacteria bacterium | reverse complement strand
CCGCGGTAGACCCAGCACTTGACACCGATGATGCCGTAGGTCGTCTTGGCTTCGGAGAAGCCGTAGTCGATGTCGGCGCGCAGTGTGTGCAACGGCACCCGGCCTTCGCGGTACCACTCGCAGCGCGCGATCTCGATGCCGTTCAGGCGGCCTGACGACATCAGCTTGATGCCCAGGGCACCCAGGCGCATCGCGTTTTGCATCGCGCGCTTCATGGCACGACGGAACATGATCCGCTTTTCGAGCTGCTGGGTGATCGAGTCGGCAATCAGTTGGGCATCGATCTCGGGCTTGCGCACTTCTTCGATATTCACGGCCACCGGCACTTTGAGGCGGCGCGCAAGTTCGGTCTTGAGGTTTTCGATGTCCTCGCCCTTCTTGCCGATGACCACGCCCGGGCGGGCGGAGTAGATCGTGATGCGGGCGTTTTTGGCCGGGCGCTCGATCGTGATACGCGACACCGCGGCACTCTTGAGCTTGGCCTTGAGGTATTCACGCACGTCGAGGTCTTCGGCGAGCATCTTGCTGAAGTTGCGGTTGTTCGCAAACCAGCGCGACGTCCAGGCCCGGGTGACGGGAAGCCGGAAGCCGATCGGATGGATTTTTTGTCCCATGCTTTTCTCTCAGTTCCCGACGCTCAAGTGCCGACCGTCAGATAAATGTGGCAAGTCGGCTTGCTGATGCTGTTGCCGCGGCCCTTGGCGCGTGCGGAAAAGCGTTTCAGGATCGCACCCTGCTCGATGTAGATCGACTTGATCTTGAGCTCGTCGATGTCGGCGCCGTCGTTGTGCTCGGCGTTCGCGACCGCGGACTCAAGCACTTTCTTGACGATGCCGGCGGCTTTTTTCTGCGTGAACGCCAGGATGTTCAACGCCTGGGCGACGCTGCGGCCGCGGATCAGGTCGGCGACGAGCCGGCCTTTGTCCGCCGACAGGCGCACACCGCGCAAGCTGGCTTTGGTTTGGATTGCTGCTGCTGCCATCGTGGCGCCCCTTACTTCTTGGCCTTCTTGTCGGCCGGGTGGCCCTTGAAGATGCGCGTGAGCGCAAATTCACCGAGCTTGTGGCCCACCATCTGGTCGGTCACGTAGACCGGCACGTGCTGCTTGCCGTTGTGCACGGCGATCGTCAGCCCGATGAAGTCGGGCAGGATCGTCGAGCGGCGCGACCAGGTCTTGATCGGCTTCTTGTCCTTGACGGCCACCGCGCGGTCCACCTTGGCGACCAGGTGATGGTCGACGAAGGGGCCCTTCTTGAGAGAACGGGTCATGCTGCTGTGCCCTCTTACTTCTTGCGACGCGAGACGATCATCGTCTGCGTGCGCTTGTTGTTGCGCGTGCGGTAGCCCTTGGTGAGCGTGTTCCACGGCGAGACCTGCGGCTGGCCCTCACCGGTGCGGCCTTCGCCGCCGCCGTGCGGGTGGTCGACCGGGTTCATCGCAACACCGCGCACCGTTGGGCGAATGCCCTTCCAGCGGATCGCACCGGCCTTGCCGTACTGGCGCAGGCTGTGCTCTTCGTTGCTGACTTCGCCGATCGTGGCGCGACAGTCGATGTGGATCTTGCGCACTTCGCCAGACCGCAAACGAACCTGCGCGTAGACGCCTTCGCGCGCCATCAGCGTCACGCTGGTGCCGGCGGAGCGGCAAATCTGCGCGCCCTTGCCGGGCAGCATCTCAACACAATGGATGATCGAGCCGACCGGGATATTGCGGATCGGCAGCGTATTGCCGGCCTTGATCGGGGCTTCTGCGCCGCTGATCAACGTGCTGCCGGCTTCAACGCCACGCGGGGCGATGATGTAGCGGCGCTCGCCGTCGGCATAACACAGCAGCGCGATGTGTGCGGTGCGGTTCGGGTCGTACTCGATGCGCTCGACCTTCGCCGGGATGCCGTCTTTGTTGCGGCGGAAATCAACGACGCGGTAGTGGTGCTTGTGACCACCACCCTTGTGGCGCATCGTGATATGGCCGTTGTTGTTGCGGCCGGCGTTCTGCTTTTGCGGCTCGAGCAGCGAGGCTTCTGGCTTGCCCTTGTGCAGATGTGAATGCACCACCTTGACCACGGCGCGGCGGCCGGGTGACGTGGGTTTGACTTTGACGACGGCCATTACGCGGCCTCCCCGGAGAAGTTGAGCTCCTGCCCGGCCTTCAGCGCGACATAAGCCTTCTTGCTGTGGTCGCGGCGGCCGATCGACTTGCCGAAACGCTTGGTCTTGCCAAGCTGGTTCAGTGTCGACACCGACTTGACCTCGACCTTGAACATCAGCTCGACCGCGGCCTTGATTTCGGTCTTGGTCGCGTCGCGCAGCACCTTGAACATGACCTGGTTGAGCTTCTCGCCGACACGCGTGGCCTTCTCGGACACGATCGGCGCGATCAGCACATTGGCCAGGCGCGACTCGTCAAATTTCTTGGGTTGGGCTCTCATG
>JANOKR010000287.1:0-3847 GCA_031419315.1 Betaproteobacteria bacterium | reverse complement strand
CTCAGCTTGACGCCGGCGGCGATGGCCAGCAGCACCGGCGAGATCAGGATCAGGATGATGCTCGCCAGCACGATGTCGGAAACCCGCTTGACGAGATCGTTGGTGCCGGTGAACGGCGTCTCGCAGATGCCGACCACCGGCACGCCGTTCATGTCCTGCAGCCGGCCCTGGATGATGCTGATGCCGAACACGTCGGGCACGAAGAACAGCGAGGCGGTCGTGCCCTGCACCTCTTCGAGCAGCTCGACGATGCGCGGCTGCGAGCCCAGCGGCAGCGTGATGTAGACCTCGCGGATGGCATGTGCGCGAATGAAGGTCGCCGCGTCCTTGAGGCTGCCCACGCGCAGCGGCGTGGCTTCGGCGTGCAGGCGCTCGTCGGTGCGGTCGTCAAAATAGCCAACAAAGTCGACACCCTGGTCATGCGCCTCGTGCAGCGCCTTGGCGACCTTCACGCCGAGCGCGCCGGCACCGATGACCACCGCGGTATGGCGGTTGTGCGGCTCGGCGGCAAGGCGGCGAAAGGTTGATTGCCCGATCGCCACCACGACCCACTGAAGGATCGGTGTCAACACCGCCCACACGATCAACGCCTGCGGGTTGAAGTAGCCAAAACTCTGCGTCGCGTACCCGAACAGCAGGAGGATGGAGAGCAGACCCAGCCACGACACGGTGATGTCCACTGCGGCCGTAAACAAGGCGCCCGAGAAGTGGTTGCGCCCGGGAAACATGATCGCAAAAACCAGCAGACACAACAGTTTGTCGGCGCGCACGATCGTGCCGTCGTAGGCGTAGGCCACCGCGAGATACACCAGCAGCGTGACCCCGACCTCGAGTTGCGACGCAATCATTGAGGTCACCGACTGCGGTGGCCTGATAAAGGTTCGTTTGTGGCTTCGGTCTTCAAACATCGGGCGAGAGCGCGATCAATCACGATCAGTACTTGCGGGCCTATCGCGACGCCGACGGTCATCGGCGCGAAAAAGAGAGCGCTGAAGCCGCCCCTGAACCAGGATGCGCCACGGACAAGGAAAGATTGTGACCGAAGTTCAGGCACCCCTTCTGTGCGCTGATTCCGCTCTCTCGGGGGGGCCTGCCTACAATCCGTGAATGCTTCACGTCGTCACAGAACTGATCGCGCCAGCCGCGATGGACCGGCTCACGCTGGTCCTCAACCATGTCCTCGGTAGCGAGCCACAGGCGACGGCCAGGCTGCTGCCGCACGCTGGTGCCAGCGTGGCGCTGATCGCCGAAGGCTGGCCCGTGCTGCTGCCGCCGGTGCCGCCGATGAGCTTCCGGATCACGCCTGCCGGCTTGCTGGAGTGGTGCGGCATGGCTGGCGTCGACCGGCCCGATCTGCGCCTGCACCTGAACGCCGCCGATCCGGCACGCCTGGCAGTGCAGCTCCTGTCCGGCGAGACCCCCGCGGTGCGGGTTGAAGGCGATGCCCAGCTCGCGACGGACATTGGTTGGCTGCTCGACAACCTGCGCTGGGATGTCGAGGCCGACCTCGAGCGTCTTTTTGGGGCAACGGCGGCACATTCGATCTACCGCCTCGGTGCCGGTGTCGCTAGCGGGCTGCGCGCGGCGCTGCGGGGTTTCGGCGCGCTGGCGGCGCAGGTGTCGAAGGCCGCGCCTGACGCGCCGAACGCAGGCTTCCCGCCAGGCCCCCGATGAGGCGCATCGCGCGGCTGATCTTCATCGTCTTCACGGTCTTGCGCTTCGGGCTGGATGAAGTCGCGCTGCGCAGCTTCAAGCAGCGCTGGGTGCGCGGCATCGCGCGCATCGTCACCATCGGCCGGCGTTTTGACGAGCCACGCGGGGTGCGCCTGCGGCGCGCGCTCGAACGCCTGGGCCCGATCTTCGTCAAATTTGGCCAGGTCCTGTCGACCCGGCGCGACCTGTTGCCGCTGGATGTCGCCGACGAACTCGCCAAGCTGCAAGACCGGGTGCCGCCGTTTGCCGCGGCCGAGTCGGCGCGTTTGATCGAGAAGGCCCTGGGCCGCAGGCTTGACGAAATCTTCAGCCGTTTTGATGCCGAACCGGTGGCGAGCGCGTCAATCGCCCAGGTCCACTTTGCGCAGCTGAAGGACAGCGCGAACAAAACCCGCGAGGTTGCGGTCAAGGTGTTGCGCCCAGGCATGCTCGACGTCATCGAAGACGACCTGAAGTTGCTGCACACCCTGGCGCGCTGGGTCGAGTGGGCCAGCGCCGACGGCAAGCGCCTCAAACCGCGCGAGGTGGTGGCCGAGTTCGACAACTACCTGCACGACGAACTCGACCTCGTTCGTGAAGCCGCCAACGCAACCCAACTGCGGCGCAATATGCAGGGCCTGAACCTGGTGCTGATCCCCGAGATGGTGTGGGAGCTGTGCACCCCGACGGTGATCGTGATGGAGCGCATGTACGGCGTGCCGATCAGCCAGGGGCCGCGCCTGGCCGAGGCCGGCATCGACTTCGGCAAGCTCGCACGCGACGGCGTGACGATCTTTTTCACGCAGGTTTTTCGCGACGGCTTTTTCCACGCCGACATGCACCCGGGCAATATCCAGGTGAGCATCGCGCCGGCGACTTTCGGGCGTTACGTCGCGCTCGACTTCGGCATCATCGGCACGCTGACCGAAAGCGATAAACAGTACCTGGCGCAGAACTTCATCGCCTTTTTCAGGCGCGACTACAAACGTGTCGCCGAGCTGCATGTCGAAAGTGGCTGGGTGCCGGCGTCGACACGTATCGACGCGTTGGAAAGTGCCGTGCGCGCGGTCTGCGAGCCGCAGTTCGAACGGCCGCTGAAGGACATCTCGCTCGGCCAGGTGCTGATGCGCCTGTTCCAGATCTCGCGCCGCTTCAACGTCGAGATCCAGCCGCAGCTGGTGCTGCTGCAAAAGACCCTGCTCAATATCGAAGGCCTGGGGCGCCAGCTCGACCCCGAGCTCGACCTCTGGTCGACGGCCAAACCTTTTCTCGAACGCTGGATGAACGAGCAGGTCGGCTGGCGCGCGCTGGTTGCGCGTTTGCAGGCCGAAGCGCCACGCTACGCCCATCTTGTGCCGGAGCTGCCGCGCCTGCTGCACCAGGCCTTGCAAAAGCCGGCGCGCGACGGTTCGCAGGTCGAGCAGGCGCTGCTCGCCGAAGTGCGCCGCACCAACCGCTTGCTCGCAGGCCTGGTCTATGGCGCGATCGGGTTTATCGCCGGCATCGTCATCGCCCGGGTCTGGCTGCAGAGCTGATCAATCAAGGCGCTGGCTACACTGCGCGCCGCTGCGCCAAAGCCCGCCGAATTGCCAAGGAGCCCCCGTGCTGATCACTTTTGTCGTCCTCTACATGGCGGTGACGATCGCCATCGGCCTCATCGCCGCGCGCCGGGTGCACGGCTCGCGCGACTACCTCGTCGCCGGGCGCAGCCTGCCGCTGTACATGAACGTGGCCACCGTTTTTGCGACCTGGTTTGGTGCCGAGACGGTGTTGTCGGTGTCGGCCACGTTTGCCAAGGACGGGCTGCATGGCATCCCTGGCGATCCCTTCGGCGCGTCGGTCTGCCTGGTCCTGGCGGCGCTGCTTTTTGCGCGCCTTTTTTACCGCATGAACCTGCTCACCATCGGCGACTTCTACAAGGAGCGTTACGGCAAGGCGGTCGAGGTCATGACGAGTGTGGCAATCGTGCTGTCGTACCTGGGCTGGACCTCGGCGCAGCTCACTGCGCTGGGCCTCGTGATCCATGTCCTCACCGGCGGCGCAATCGACCTCTCGACCGCGATCATGCTCGGCGCGGCCGTGGTCGTGGTCTATACGATCTTCGGTGGCATGTGGTCGGGGGCCTTCACCGACCTCTTCCAGACCGTGATCATCC
>JANOKR010000286.1:0-5917 GCA_031419315.1 Betaproteobacteria bacterium | reverse complement strand
CCCATTCAATGCCCGAGCCGCGCAGCATCGGACCCGTGAAGCCCAGGTTCAGCGCGCGCTCGGGTGAAACGACGCCAATGCCCACGGTGCGCTGCTTCCAGATCCGGTTGTCGGTGAGCAGGGTCTCGTAGTCGTCGACGTTTTTCGGGAAGCGCCGGCAGAAGTCGTCGATGAAATCGAGCAAGCTGCCTTGGCGATTTTGGTTCAGCGCGTTGATCGCCTTCTGGTTCTTGATCCGGCTGACCTGGTACTGCGGCATGGTGTCGGGCAGGTCGCGGTAGACACCACCCGGGCGAAAGTAGGCCGCATGCATACGCGCGCCCGACACCGCCTCGTACATGTCGAACAGATCTTCGCGCTCGCGAAAGCAGTAGATGAGGATATTCATCGCGCCGCAGTCGATGCCATGCGCACCGAGCCAGAGCAGGTGGTTCAGCAGCCGCGTGATCTCGTCGAACATGACGCGGATGTACTGCGCGCGCAGCGGCACGTCGACACCGAGCAGCTTTTCGATCGCCAGGCAGTAGGCGTGTTCGTTGGCCATCATCGACACATAGTCGAGACGGTCCATGTACGGCAGCGACTGGATGTAGGTCTTGCTCTCGGCGAGCTTTTCGGTCGCACGATGCAGCAAGCCGATATGCGGGTCGGCACGCTGGATGACTTCGCCGTCGAGCTCGAGCACCAGGCGCAAAACGCCATGCGCCGCCGGATGCTGGGGGCCGAAGTTGAGGGTGTAGTTTTTGATCTCGGACATGAGTCAGTCTGATTCGCGCTGCGCGCTCAGTGCAGGCCGCCGTATTTTTCTTCGCGAACGACACGCGGCGTGATTTCGCGCGGCTCGATCGTCACCGGCTGGTAGATCACACGTTTGCGCTCCGGGTCGTAGCGCATCTCGACATGGCCCGAAACGGGGAAGTCCTTGCGCATCGGGTGACCGATAAATCCGTAGTCGGTGAGGATGCGGCGCAGGTCGTCGTGGCCTTCAAAAATGATGCCGTAGAGGTCAAAAGCCTCGCGCTCGAACCAGTTCGCCGAGCTCCAGACTTCGGTCACCGAGGCCACCGCTGGCAACTCGTCGTCGGGCGCAAAAACCTTCAGCCGCACACGCCAGTTGTGCGTGATGCTGAGCAGGTGCACGACGACACAATATCGCGCGCCTTGCCAGGGCTGGTTTTTGTAGTCGGCATAGTCGACGCCGCAGAGGTCGATCAGCTGCTCGAAGCGCAGCGCCGGGTCGTCGCGCAACAGCAATGCCAGGCGCGGATAGTCGACTGCCGCGATGTCGACCGTGATCTCGCCGCGCTCGCGCCGCAGCGACTTCAGCGCACTGCCAAGCTGGGTTTCGAGCGCGCCTTGCAAGGTGTCGAGCTTTTGTGTCATTCAGGCTTCGACGGTTCAGCGCGCGATCGTATTTTCACGACGAATCTTCGCTTGCAGTTGCAGGATGCCGTAGAGCAGCGCCTCGGCCGTCGGCGGGCAACCGGGCACATAGACATCCACCGGCACGATGCGGTCACAACCGCGAACGACCGAGTAGCTGTAGTGGTAATAACCGCCGCCGTTGGCGCACGAGCCCATCGACAGCACCCAGCGCGGCTCGGCCATCTGGTCGTAGACCTTGCGCAGCGCCGGCGCCATCTTGTTGCACAGCGTGCCGGCAACGATCATCAGGTCGCTCTGGCGCGGGCTGGGCCGAAAGAGCATGCCGAAGCGGTCGATGTCATAGCGCGCCGCGCCGGCATGCATCATCTCCACCGCGCAGCAAGCCAGGCCAAAAGTCATCGGCCACAGCGAGCCGGTCTTGGACCAGTTGATCAGCTTGTCGACCGAGGTGGTGACAAAGCCTTCTTTGAGTACGCCTTCGATGCCCATGGCAGTTCATTCCCAGTTGGCTCAGTAGGGACTGGGATCACTCCCAGTCCAGAGCGCCCTTTTTCCACTCGTAGACAAAGCCCACGACGAGGATCGTCAGGAACAGCATCATGGCCCAGAAGCCAGCCGGCCCGATCTCGCGCAAGGCCACCGCCCAGGGGAAGAGGAAGGCGATTTCAAGGTCGAAGAGGATGAACAGGATCGCCACCAGGTAGTAGCGAACATCGAACTTCATGCGCGCGTCTTCGAAGGCTTCAAAGCCACATTCGTAGGGGCTGTTCTTGGCCGCGTCGGGCCGGTTCGGGCCGAAGACAAAACCCAGCAACTGCGGCGCGACACCGACGCCGATGCCCACGAGTATGAAAAGGATGACCGGCAGGTACTCTTGGAGGTTCATCGCTCGGGCACGGTTGGTCGGGTGCGAATGTCTGGCGCGTAAGGAGTCGGTTCGCCACACCTGCTGTGGCCGCCGCTCCCGGCTGCGTTGTTGATTGTTGGTGCCGTCGGCGAGACTCGAACTCGCACAGCTTTCGCCACTACCCCCTCAAGATAGCGTGTCTACCAATTTCACCACGACGGCGGTGCTCAAAAACTGCCCGGTTGGCATGAGGAAAAGGCTCACCCGGCAGCCTTGAATTCTAGCTTCAAAACAGCCATCCTCTGGCCTGCGCGGGCCGGCCTTGCGGGTTGGCGCGGCGCGCTATTTGGTCGGAGCCGCGGGCACGCCTGATCCCGAGGCCGGCAGGGCTGGGGTTGCTGCATTCGGAGCAGCCTGCGTTGCCGGCGCCGCGGGAATGGCCCCAGTGGCAGGTGCCGATGCCGCCGGCGCGCTGGCCGCCGGCGCGGCGCGGTCAAGAATGCTGCCGCCGTCGGTGACACCGCGCATCGATGTGCTGTTGCCCATGAAGGCCAAGGCCAGCGTGCAGCAGAAAAACACTGCGGCGCAGATCGCCGTCGATCGCGACAGGAAATTGGCGCTGCCGGTGGCACCAAAGAGGCTGCCCGACGAACCGCTGCCAAACGAAGCGCCCATATCGGCGCCCTTGCCATGCTGCACGAGCACGAGGCCGATCATGGTCAAGGCTGAGAGCAGCTGCACCACGAGTACGAGGGTCATCCAAACTTGCATGGTCAAAAAGCTCCGGGTCGTTATTGCTTGGGGTCAGCCTGCTGCGCGGCAGATGGCGACGAAGTCGCTCGCCTTCAATGCCGCACCGCCAACGAGGCCGCCGTCGATATCGGCCTGGGCAAACAGGATCTTGGCGTTGTCGGGTTTGACACTGCCACCGTAAAGAATCTTCATCAAGTCGGCATGCGGCGTGGCCGCGTGCAATTGCGCGCGCAGCAGTGCATGGACTTCCTGGGCCTGCTCTGGCGTCGCGGTCAGCCCGGTGCCGATGGCCCACACCGGCTCATAAGCGACGACGATCTCGCCGGCACAATGGGCCAGCGTGTGGATTACCGCCGAGAGCTGGCGCTTGACCACCGCGGCGGTCTGGTTGGCTTCACGCTGGGCGAGCGTTTCGCCGACGCAGACAATCGGCGTCACGCCATGCGCCAGCGCGGCCTTGGCCTTGTCGGCAACGATCTGGTCGGTTTCGCCGTGCAGCGCGCGTCGCTCGGAGTGGCCGACCAGCGTGTAGCGGCAGCCGAACTCGGCGAGCATCGACGAAGAAACCTCGCCGGTATACGCGCCCTGCTCATGCGCCGAACAATCCTGCGCGCCCCAGCGGATGTCGCTGCCAGCCAGAGCCACTGCGGTTTCCGACAAATACGGCATTGGCACGCAGACCGCGACATCGCAAAGATACGGCCGGCCCTGCACGATGCCGTCGAGCAAGGCTGCATTGGCGCTGTGGTTGCCGTGCATCTTCCAGTTGCCGACGAAAAGTTTTTTGCGGGTCACCTCGTTCACCTCCAGCGCAGCACGATCTTGCCGACATGCGTGCTCGACTCCATCAACGCATGGGCCTGGGCCGCATCGGCAGCGTCGAAAACCTGGTGGATCACCGGCTTGACGCGGCCGGCCTCGATCTGCGGCCAGACCTTTTCACGCAGGGCCTTGGCGATCGCCGTCTTGTAGGCCACCGGGCGCGGGCGCAGGGTCGAGCCGCTGATCGTCACCCGCTTGCGCAGCAGCAAGCCGGCGTCGATCGCGCTCTGTGTGCCGCCCTGCACCGCGATCACCGCGATGCGGCCATCGTCGGCGATGCATTCGAGCTCGCGCCCGATATAGGCACCCGCGACCATGTCGAGCACGACATCGGCACCACGCCCGCCGGTCAAACGTTTGACCTCCGCGGCAAAGTCTTGGCGGCGGTAGTTGATCGCGTGGTCGGCACCGAGGGCGACGCAGGCGGCACACTTTTCATTGCTGCCCGCGGTGACGATGACCTTGCAGCCGATCGCCTTGGCCAGCGCGATGGCTGTCACGCCGATGCCGCTGGAGCCGCCTTGCACGAGCAATGTCTCGCCGGCTTGCAGCCGGGCAATGTCAAAAACGTTTTGCCAGACGGTGAAAAAGGTTTCAGGCAGCGCTGCGGCTTCGATGTCGGTCAAGCCGGCCGGCACCGGCAGGCATTGCCCGATCGGGGCGACACAAAGCTGCGCATAACCGCCACCGGCAACCAGCGCGGTGACGCGGTCGCCGACCTGGAATCCCGCCGCTGAAAGCTCTGCTGTGTCGCCACCAGCGACCAGGCCCGCGACTTCGAGGCCAGGCAGGTCCGACACGCCGGGCGGCATCGGATACAGGCCCATGCGTTGCAGCACGTCGGGCCGGTTGACGCCGCTGGCGGCAACATCGATGAGCAGCTCACCCGCGCGCGGCAGCGGCGCCGGCCGATCGCAAGCGACCAGCACTTCTGGGCCACCCGGCCGCGTGATCTCTATCGCGCGCACGCCGCTTTACTCGGGCTGAGACGGCGGGTTGCGGCCACCTTCGCCTGGGCCGGCGCCGCCTTGATCACCAGCGGCCGGCGCATCACCGGCCGGTGCATCAGCACGCGGCTCGCGGCGCGGGCGGTCGTCACGGTCGCGGCGCGGGCCACGATCGCCACGATCACCGCCCCGGCCACCACGGTCACCGCGGTCGCCGAAGTCACGCCGCGGGCGGTCTTCTTCGACATACCCTTCAGGCCGCTCGAGCAGCGCCTTCATCGACAATTTGATGCGGCCCTTCTCGTCGGTCTCAAGCACCTTGACCCGCACGACCTGACCTTCCTTGAGGTAGTCGCCGATATTTTCGACCCGCTCGAAAGCGATCTGGCTGATGTGCAGCAGGCCGTCCTTGCCGGGCAGGATATTGACCAGCGCGCCAAAGTCGAGCAGCTTGGTGATCGGGCCTTCGTAGACCTTGCCGATTTCAGCTTCCGCCGTGATCTCGGTGATGCGCTTCTTGGCGAACTCGGCCTTGTCGGCGTCGGTCGAAGCGATCGTGATCGTGCCGTCTTCGTTGATGTCGATGGTGCAGCCGGTTTCTTCGGTCAGCGCGCGGATCGTCGAGCCGCCCTTGCCGATGACATCGCGGATCTTCTCGGGGTTGATCTTCATCGTATACAGGCGCGGCGCGAACTGGCTCACCTCAGCCTTGGCCACCCCCATCGACTCGACCATCACGCCCAGGATATGCAGGCGCGCTTCTTTGGCCTGCGCCAGCGCGACCTGCATGATTTCTTTGGTGATGCCCTGGATCTTGATGTCCATCTGCAGCGCGGTCACGCCGGCGGTGGTGCCGGCGACCTTGAAGTCCATGTCGCCGAGGTGATCTTCGTCACCCAGGATGTCGGTCAGCACCGCAAAGCGGTTGCCGTCCTTGATCAGGCCCATCGCGATGCCGGCCACATGGGCCTTCATCGGCACCCCGGCGTCCATCAGCGCCAGGCAGCCGCCGCAGACCGACGCCATCGACGACGAGCCGTTGGACTCGGTGATCTCGCTGACCACACGCAGCGTGTACGGGAACTCTTCGACACTCGGCAGCACCGCAATCAGCGAGCGCTTGGCGAGCCTGCCATGGCCGATTTCGCGGCGCTTCGGGCTG
>JANOKR010000285.1:0-2756 GCA_031419315.1 Betaproteobacteria bacterium | reverse complement strand
CGATGAGCGCAACGGCTGCCCTCTGGCTTGGGCCCTTGGGGCTGGACGCCGCCGGCTTCGGCCAGCTTTTTGTGCACTTCGCGATGCTCTCGCTGCTGGCCATCGGCGGCGCGATCGCCACCGTGCCCGACATGCACCGTGTCGTCGTCGGCGACCGCGGCTGGCTCAGCGACGCCCAGTTCAGTGCGTCGATCGCATTGGCCCAGGCTGCGCCAGGGCCGAACGTGCTCTTTGTTGCCGTCATCGGCTTCAACGTCGGCGGCATGGCGGGTGTCCTCGCCACCCTCGCCGGCAGTTTGCTGCCCTCGGCAGCGCTGGCGCTGACCGCCTCGCGCTGGGCGGACCAGCGCCGCGGCCAGCGTGGCGTGCGCGCCTTTACCGACGGCCTCGCGCCGGTCACGATTGGCCTGCTGCTGTCGACGAGCTGGGTGCTCACCGACCCTTCGCGCGCGCAGCCGGCGAGCTGGTGGCTGGTCGGCGGCACCCTGCTGTTCATGACCCAGACCAAGCTCAGCCCCTTGTGGCCGATCAGCGTCGGTGCCATCGTCGGCGCGCTGGGCTGGGTCTGATCTCGCCCAACAAAACCGCCGCCGAAACCTCGACCAAACTCAAGGGAACAACACCATGAAGGCCATTGCCTACACCGAAGTTGGCGCCGCCGTCGACGTGCTGCGCCTGCTCGATCTGCCGACGCCCGAACCCGCGGCCGGCGAGCTGCGCGTTCGCTTGCAGTGGTCGGGTGTCAACCCGTCGGACGTCAAAAGCCGTGCCGGCCGGCGCAGCGCCGTGCTCGCCTTCCCGCAGATCGTGCCGCACAGCGACGGTGCCGGTGTCGTCGACGCCGTTGGCGCGGGTGTGGATGCCACACGCATAGGCGAAAGGGTCTGGGTCTGGAACGGCCAGTGGCGGCGTGCCCACGGTACTGCGGCACAGTGGATTGTCTTGCCCGCTGCACAGGCGGTGCGCCTGCCGGCATCGACGTCGGGCGAAGCCGGTGCCTGCCTGGGCATCCCGGCGATGACGGCGCTGCATGCGGTGTTGATCGGTGGCAGTGTCGCCGGCAAATCGGTGCTCGTGGCCGCGGGTGCTGGCGCGGTCGGCCACTATGCGGTGCAGTTTGCGCGCGCGCTCGGTGCGGCACAGGTCATCGCGACGGTCAGCAGCGAAGCCAAGGCGGCGATCGCAATTGCCGCCGGCGCCGACGCCACGATCAACTACAAAACTGAAGACCTCGCGGCCCGGGTGGCGGCACTCACCGGCGGCGCCGGCGTACAGCGGGTCATCGAAACCGATGCCGCGGCCAACATGGCGCACAACCTGGCCGGGCTCGCACCCGAAGGTGATGTCGTGGTCTACGGCAGCGGTGCGGCCGACTTCGGGGTGCCTTTTTTCCCGGCGATCTCGAAAAACGTCACGCTGCGGTGCTTCATGGTCTACAACCTGTCAGCACCCGACCGCGAGCGGGCCCTGGCCGTCCTGACCACGCTGCTAGAACGCGGCCAGGTCCAGCACCAGATCGCGCAACGGCTGCCCCTGGCCGACGCCGCCCGGGCGCATGAACTTGTCGAGTCCGGGCTGCTTGTCGGCAACGTGGTGCTCGATTGCAGCTGACGCTGGCTGCGGTGGGCCGCCGCAGTGCTACGGCTGGGGTTATTCGTTAGCCCTTGCCCCGCCGCTGGCGCAGCGCTTCGTACAAACACACCGCCGATGCAACTGACACGTTGAGGCTTTCCACCGCGCCGGCCATCGGGATGCGCACCAGTTCGTCGCAGGTCTTGCGCGTGAGCTGGCGCATGCCGCTGCCTTCGGCGCCGAGCACCAGCGCCACCGGCCCGGTGAGGTCGATGTCGTAGATCGTTTTTTCAGCGTCGTCGCTGGTGCCAACGATGTGGATCTCGCGCTCTTTCAATTCGTTCAGCGTGCGTGCCAGGTTCGTCACCATCAGGTAGGGCGTGGTCTCGGCGGCGCCGCTGGCGACCTTGGCCACCGTCGCGTTGAGGCCGACGGCGTGATCCTTCGGCGCGATCACCGCATGCGCGCCGGCACCATCGGCGGCGCGCAGGCAGGCGCCCAGGTTGTGCGGGTCGGTGACGCTGTCGAGCACCAGCAGCAGCGGCGCACCGCTGGCCGCATCCAGCAAGGCATCGAGTGAATGCACCTGCGGCAGCGCTGCAACACGCGCGACCACACCCTGGTGGCGCGGCGAGCCGGCCAGTCGGATCAGCCGCGCATCGTCGCTATCGACGACCTTCACGCCCGCGGCGGTGACACGTTCGATGAACTGGCGCATGCGGGCGTCGCGCCGGGTCGTTTCGATATGGATTTCGCTGATCGAGTCCGGCGCGGTTTTCAGCCGCACCGTGACGGCGTGGAAGCCGAAGAGGATCTTCTTGCTGGTGGCGGCAGCCGGTACGGTGGCGCTCGGCTCTGTTGTCTTGCTTGCGGGTCTTGCGGGTCTTGCGGGGCTGGCGGTGCGCTTGGTCATCGCAGCATTGTCGCCGCCATCAGCAGCCCGATGAAGATCGGCTGGTGGAGCATATAAAAACTCAAGGCCCAGCGACCAAGCAGCGCCAGCGGCTGCATCAGCGCAGGAACCGCACCGCGCAGCAGCCCGGGGCCGTGCGCCAGCAGCCATTGCCCGGCCGCCAGGCCCCAGAGCATTGCACCCAGCCAGGGCAACAGCGGCACATAGTCTTCGGTGCGTGGTTTGTGTGTGACCAGCCCGGTCCACTGCAGCCAGGGTTGGTCGAACACCG
>JANOKR010000284.1:0-2625 GCA_031419315.1 Betaproteobacteria bacterium | reverse complement strand
CGACGAAACCCATCCGCAGCCGCCGCTGCTGCCCACCGACGCTGTCGGCCGTGCACGGGTGCGCTCGCTGGCGCTGGATATCGCCTGCGAGATCCATCCGCTGAACAACCTGCGTGTGCTGCGCTACCTCGTGAAGTCGCTCAAGGTCAGCGATGAGGACAAGGATCGCTGGTACCGGCATTGGGTCGAGACCGGGCTCGAGGTGGTTGAACGCCAGCTTGCCGCGCAGCCATCGACCTATTGCCACGGTGCGCGGCCAACGATCGCCGATTGCGTGCTCGTGCCGCAGATTTTCAACGCCCAGCGCCTGGCCTGCCGGCTCGACCATGTGCCCCATGTGATGCGCGTCTTCGATGCGTGCATGAAGCTCGATGCCTTCGAGCAGACGCGGCCTGAGAACTGCCCGGATGCCGCCTGACGGTGCCGCGTTCGGGCTCGCCGTTGCATGGCCGGCGCCGGCAAACGTGCGTGCCGTCATGTCGACACGAGGCGGCGGCGTCAGCCGGGGTGCTTATGCCACGCTGAACCTTGGTGCGAAGGTGGGTGACGATGCCGGCGCGGTGGCGAAGAACCGGCAGTGCTTTGAACAAACGCTGGGCGCTCGGGCTTGCTGGCTGCACCAGGTGCATGGGCGGTCGGTGGTCAATGCCGCGGCCTTTGTCGACGGCCCGCCGCCGCAGGCCGATGCGAGCTGGACCGATCAGCCGGGCATTGTTTGTGTGGTGCAAGCTGCCGATTGCCTGCCGATCCTTTTTGCGGCTTCGAACGGCCGTGCCGTTGGCGCGGCGCATGCCGGTTGGCGCGGGCTCGCCGCGGGTGTGGCGCAGGCGACACTCGAAGCGGTTGCCGCAGCCGCGGCGTGCCCGGCGCGCGAGGTGCTAGTCTGGCTTGGGCCGTGCATCGGGCCGGCGCAGTTTGAGGTCGGTGTCGAGGTGCGCGACGCGTACTTCGGCGATGAGCGCTTTTTTGTGCCACGACCAGATCCGCGCGCACTTCCCAACGCCCATCCCGACGGCCGGCCGCGCTGGCTGGCAGACCTTGCGGGCTTGGCGCGTCAGCAGCTCGACCGCGCCGGGGCGGTCGCGATCAGCGGCGGTTCGTGGTGCACTGTCTCTGAGCCGTCAAGATTTTTCTCTTTCCGCCGCGACGGCGTCACTGGGCGCTTGGGCGCTGCGGTCTGCCTGGTCGGCTGAAGCAGTCTGTGTGGCTGATGCGGCGGTGTCGTCGGCAGCCTCGGCGGCACGCCGCAGGCGGCGCCGCGTTGGTGTCGCCATGAGGTAGAGCAGCACTGACAGCGGCAGCACGCCATAAAGCAGGAAAGTGAACAACGCGCCGAGCAAGCTGCCGTTGGGCGCACTGGCTTCGGCGATGACCATCATCAACACGACGTAAATCCAGGCGATGGCGACGATGAGCATGATGAAATGCAATGCTGTTATATGAAATGCAATGTCATATTGCGGTAAGCTCGATATCCTACAGTGAAGCAGTTGACACTTCAGCGGGCCCCGGTGCATAGCCACTCTAGGCCCCCAGGCAGGAGACCCCATGAAAGCACCGTCCCAGACCCTCAACACCGACGCGTCGGCGGCGGCGCCGATGATGGGCGCGGCCATCGAACAGATCAGTCAATTCTGGAAGTCGATGGGCGCGGGCACCATGCCAGGCACCGCAACTGCCCCGATGAATATGTTGCAGAGCGACTATCTGCAAGCCGCCACGGCACTGTGGAACCAGTCGATCAGTGCCAGCGTGCCGGGCGCGGCGGCGCCGATCAAGGACCGCCGCTTTGCCGGCGCCGAATGGGCATCGAACCCGGCGGCGGCCTACATCGCGCAGATGTATTTGCTCAATGCGCGTACCTTGATGCAGATGGCCGAGGGCGTGCAGGGCGACGCCAAGACCAAGGCCCGGCTGCGCTTCGCGGTGCAGCAGTGGATCGACGCTGCGAGCCCGAGCAACTATCTGGCGACCAATCCCGAAGCCATCAAGCTCGCGGTCGACAGCAAGGGCGAAAGCCTCGTCAAAGGCCTGCAGCAGCTTTGGGGCGATGTGCAAAAAGGTCATGTCTCACAGACCGACGAGTCGGTCTTCGAAGTTGGCCGCAATGTCGCCACGAGTGAGGGCGCCGTGGTCTTCGAGAACGAGCTTTTCCAGCTCATCGAATACAAACCGCTGACGACCAAGGTGCACGAGCGGCCGATGTTGTTTGTGCCGCCTTGCATCAACAAGTACTACATCCTGGACTTGCAGCCCGAGGACTCGGTGATCCGGTATACGGTGGCGCAAGGCCACCGCACCTTCGTCGTCAGCTGGCGCAACCCCGACGAGTCGGTGAAGGACAAAACCTGGGACGACTACATCGCCCAAGGCCCGGTCAAGGCGATCGAAGTGGTGCAGAAGATCAGCAGCGCGAAGACGATCAACACGCTCGGTTTCTGCGTTGGCGGCACGATCCTGGCGACCGCGCTGGCGGTACTCGCGGCGCGCGGGCAGCATCCGGCCCATTCGGTGACGCTGCTGACAACGCTGCTCGACTTCAACGACACCGGCATCCTGGATATCTTTGTCGACGAAGCTTCGGTCAAATTGCGCGAGATGACGATCGGGCCCGGCGCGCCCACC
>JANOKR010000283.1:0-5938 GCA_031419315.1 Betaproteobacteria bacterium | reverse complement strand
CCACGCCACGAGGCACTGCCACCGTCCCTCACCCCCTTGGGGGGCGGCCGGCCCCGGCCGGCCTGGGCGCAGACTCAAGTACATGTGGCTTGTCCACTTTACTGTACCCCCTTGGGGGGCGGCCGGCCCCGGCCGGCCTGGGGGCAGTCAGAACGTCAGGCCGGTTGAGAGTTTGATGCCCGATAGCGGCTCGATCAGCGGCAGCAGCGCTTGCAGCGGGCGGTAGCGCAGCGCGACCTTGGTGGCGTAGTTGAAAAAGCGCGGCAGGTCGGCTGAGTACGCCGGTTTGCCGTCGCGGTGTTTGAGGCGGCAGAAGATGCCCAGCACTTTGAGGTGCCGCTGCAAACCCATCCACTCGACCTGGCGCCAGAACTCGCCAAAGTCCGCCGGCACCGGCAGCGCCGCACGCCGCGCTTGGCTCCAGTAGCGCGCTGCCCAGTCGATCTCGCGCTCTTCGTCCCAGGAGATGAAAGCGTCGCGCAGCAGGCAGGCGATGTCGTAGCTGATCGGGCCGCGCACCGCGTCCTGGAAGTCGAGAATGCCGGGGTTGGCGAGGATCCCACTGTTGGCGTCGGCGTCGGCGTCGGCGTCGGCGTCGGCGCTGCCACTACAAACCATCAGGTTGCGCGGCATCCAGTCGCGGTGCACGGCCAGCGTCGGCTGCGCCAGTGCGCTGTCAAGAAGACTGCGGCAGACCTGCTGCCACTGACCGCGTTGCGACTCGCTCCAGACAACCCCAAATTCGCGCTCGACACACCAGTCGGGGAATAGCGCCAGTTCACGCGCGAGCAGCGGCTCGTCGTACAGCGGCAGTCGGTCATAGGGCACACGCAGTTGGAACTGCACCAGCGCGCTGATGGCGTCGCGCATCAGGCGGTCGGCGCCGGCCGCGTCGGCCTGCCCGAGGGCTTGCAGGTAGGGCGTCTGGCCGAGGTCGCCAAGCAGCAAAAAACCCTCGCCGGCGTCGGCTTCGTGGACCACCGGGGCGTTGAGCCCGGCGCCACGGATCAGCCCGGCGATGTGCACAAAAGGCCGTACATCTTCTTGCGGCGGCGGCGCGTCCATGATGATGAACGAGGCGCCCTGCGCGCTGTGAATGCGGAAGTAACGACGAAAGCTGGCGTCCGCCGAAGCGCTGGCCAAGGTCTCTGCGCGCAGGGCGTGGCGCGGGGTGATCGCGGCCAGCCAGCGGTCGAATGCCGCTCTGCGGGTGTTGTCGGGCCAGGCGATCGGGTTCGGCGACAACGCCAAACCGCTGGTGTCCGTGCTTGTTTCGGCGCTTGCCTGGGCACTTGTGTGGGTGCCGGTGTCGGCAACACCCGGGCTCGGGTTGTGATGGGGATTGTTCAAAGCACGGCCTGGTCGGCGGGGGTGGGGTCGGAGCCCGGGTGAGGGCGGGCCCTCATGGATAATCGATTCTACAAACCGACCGCTGCCATGCCTTGTCGACGCCATGAACCGATGCGCCTGGCGCCGATTGCGCTGGCTGCGGCTTTTCTCGCGCCACTGCTGGCGCCGTGCGAGGTCGCGGCACAGGCCGATGACTTTGCGCCGCTGCGCCTGAGTCGCGGCCTGTCGCCAGCGCCACGCGGTGACGCCGCGAAGGCACTGCCGATCGTGCTGCGCGCGCGCGAACTGCGCGGCCAGGGCGGCCTGGAAACGGTCGCCGAAGGGGATGTCGAATTTCGCCGCGGTGGTGCGGTGATCCGCGCCGACCTCCTGCAATACAACCATGCCGACGATCTTGCGGTGGCGCGTGGCCGGGTGCGCATCAGCCGCGACGGCTCGGTCTATCGCGGGCCCGAACTGCAGCTGCATGTGCAGCGCTTCGAAGGGTTCTTCTTGAAGCCGGAGTTCGACTTTGCGCGCACCGCGGCCGGCGGCAGCGCCGACCGCATCGACTTCATTGACAGCAGCCGCCTGCGTGCCACGAATGCGCTCTACACGAGCTGCCCGCGTGACGGCTCTGGCGACCCGGCCTGGCTGCTCACGACGCGCAGCGTGCGCTTCGACACCGAGGCCAACGAGGGCATTGCCGAAGGCGCGGTGCTGCGTTTTATGGGCGTGCCGATCCTGGCCTTGCCGCGCCTGAGCTTCCCGATCAGCGATGCGCGCAAATCGGGCTGGCTGCCGCCGAGCGTGAACCTCGACAACCGCAGCGGCTTCGAGCTCGCGCTGCCCTACTACTGGAATATCGCGCCGCAACGTGATGCCACGATCACGCCAAAAGCGTCGACGCGGCGCGGCTTTGGCGTCGAGACCGAGTTTCGTTATCTCGAGCCCCAATTTGAAGGCAGCCTGACGCTCGACCTGCTGCCCAGTGATCTGGTGGCGCGGCGCAGCCGGCATGCGCTCAGCCTGCAACACCAAGGCAGACTGGGCAGCTTGGGTGCGGCCTTCGACGGCGCCCGTTATGCGCTGCGCGGCGCGCGGGTGTCTGACGACGACTGGTGGAAGGACTTTCCGCGCTCGACCTCGCCGACGACACTGACCCCGCGCCTGCTGCCGCTGGTCGCCGATCTTGAGCGGCCACTCGCCTGGGGCGGCGCGCAGGGCCTCCTCTACGCGCGGATGCAGCGCTGGCAGGTCTTGCAGTCCAGCATTGCCGGCGAGCTGATCACGCCGCTGCCGTACGAGCGCAGCCCGCAGCTGGGCCTGCGCGGCAAGTTTGCGCATGCCGGCATCGAGGTCGAGCTGGAAACCGAAGTCAACCGCTTCACGGTGGCCGATGGCCTGGCCTCGGCGACCCGGCCTTCTGGCTGGCGCGCGCATATGCTGGCGGCGCTGTCGCGGCCGTGGCGTCAGCCGGGCTGGTGGGTGACGCCGCGGCTGAGCTTCAACGCCGCGGCCTACGACCTCGACCAGAATGTTTTCGACCTGCAACGTCGCCGCCTGCAGCGCGTGATCCCGAGCGCCAGCCTGGATGCCGGCCTCGAATTCGAACGCCAGACGCAGGCATTTGGCCGCACGCTGCGCCAGACGCTGGAGCCGCGGCTGCTCTATGTCAGCACCGCCTACCGGCGCCAGAGCGAGTACCTGGCTTTTGATTCCGCGGCCAAGGATTTCAGCTTCAGCTCGATCTTTTCCGAGAATGCTTTTTCCGGCGTCGACCGCGTTTCCGACGGCAGCCGCTTGACCGCTGGTGTGACCAGCCGCCTCGTCGATGAGACCAGCGGCGCCGAGTTGCTGCGTCTGGGCCTGGTCCAGCGTTATCTTTTTGGCGACCAGCGCAATACGCCGCTGGACGCGCAGACGCGGCGCTTTTCTGACCTGTTGCTGCTTGGCTCGACCAACGTGCTGCCGGGCTGGACGCTCGACGCTTCGCTGCAATACAACGCCGAGGTCAACCGCCCGGTGCGGTCGATCTTGTCGGCACGGTATTCACCGGGCCCGTACCGCACCGTCGGCGGCACCTACCGCCTCGCACGCGATGCCAGCGACCCGCTCGGCGGCATCCAAAGCGAGCAGCTTGAACTCGGCTGGCAGTGGCCGGTCGGGCGCATCGTCGGGGCGATTGAGCCGGGCGCGCGTGAATCCGGCCGCAGCGCTGGCACCAGCGCCAGCACCAGTGCCCGCGGCAGTGCCTGCGGTGGCCAGCTCTACGGCGTGGGCCGCATCAACTACAGCCTGCGCGACAGCCGCATCACCGATTCGATCCTCGGGCTGGAGTTCGACGCCGGCTGCTGGATCGGGCGGGTTGTGGCCGAGCGGCTGTCGACCGGGCGCAGCGAAGCGACGACGCGGCTGCTGCTGCAACTCGAGCTGGTCGGGCTGTCGCGGCTGGGTTCGAACCCGCTGCGGGTCTTGAAGGACAATATCCCCGGTTACCGGCTGCTGCGCGATGACAGCGACGAGCCCAAGCGAACCTCCATCTATGACTGAATTCCTATCCTGGCGCAGCCGGGGCGCGCGGCCTTGCGGGCCTTTTTTGATCGGCTGCGCCACTCTCTTTGCGATCGTGTTGGGCAGCCCGCCAGCTTCGGCGCAAGGCCGCCCGAGCGCGACTGATCGCGCCGCGACACGCGCCGCGGACCGTTCGGCGACGCGCACGGGCGACTACATCGTGGCCATCGTGAACCAGGAGCTGGTCACCGCCGTCGAGGTCGAGCGGCGTGTCCAGCGTGCGCGCGAAGAGCTTGGCCGCCCCGGCGCCGGCGGTCGTTTGCCACCCGCCGACGAGCTGCAAAAGCAGATGGTCGACGCCCTCATCGACGAGCGTGTGATCCTGACCCACTCGCGCGAAACCGGGGCCCGGGTGGACGATCCCGAGGTCGACCGTGCAGTGCAGGCGGTGGCCGCGCAGAACCAGATCCCGGTGACTGAACTGCGCAAGCGATTGAGCGCCGACGGCATCGAGTTCACGCGCTTCCGCTCCAACCTGCGTGAGCAGATGATGATGGAGCGCACCCGCGAGCGCGAGGTCTACCAGCGCATCCGCATCACCGACGGCGAGATCGACAAGCTGCTCGAAGAGCAGCGTACGGCGATGGTCGCCGAAGCGCCGACCAACCTGGCGCAGATTCTGGTCGCGGTGCCCGATGGCGCCGACCTCGCGACGGTGGCCGAACGCCGCGCGCGTGCCGACGTGGCGCTGGCGCGGGTGCGTGGCGGCGAGGCGTTCGACGTGGTTGCGCGCGAGCTGTCTGACGACGCCTCGCGCCAGCGTGGCGGCGAACTCGGGCCGCGGCCGGCGGCACGTTTGCCGGACTTGTTTGTCGAGGCGATCAAGGGCCTGAAATCCGGCGACCTGGCGCCGCAGATCGTGCGCAGCGGCGCCGGTTTCCACATCCTCAAGGTGCTCTCGGCGCCCGACGGCGGCACCCCGCGCGTGACCCAGACCCGCGCCCGGCATATCCTGTTGCGCGTGACGCCGCAGGTCACGGCCGATCAGGCGCAGGCGCGGCTGGCGGGCTACCGGCGGGTCATCGATACCGGCACCCAGACCTTCGAGGAGATCGCGCGCAAATATTCCGAAGACGGCTCGTCGGCGCAAGGCGGTGATCTCGGCTGGACCAGCCCCGGCGTGATGGTGGCGGAGTTTGAAGAGGCGATGAACCGCCTGGCCATTGGCGGGCTGTCGCCGCCGGTGGTCTCGCGGTTTGGCCACCATCTGATCCAGGTGCTCGAGCGCCGCCAGGTCGAGATCGAGCTCAAACAACTGCGCGAGCAGGCGCGCAATACCCTGCGCGAGCAGAAGTTTGACGACGCGTACACCGAATGGGTGCGCGACCTGCGATCCAAGGCCTACGTCGAGATGCGCGAGCCGCCGCTGTGAAGCGGGCCCGCTGACCGCGCGCCGCTTGAAGCACATCCCGCGCAAGCGCTTCGGCCAGCATTTCCTGACCGACCGGTCGGTGATCGATGCCATCGTCGATGTCATCGACTCCAAGCCGGGCCAGGCGATCGTTGAGATCGGCCCCGGCCTGGGCGCGATGACGCTGCCGCTGCTGCGCCAATGTGCGACGCTGACGGTGATCGAACTCGACCGCGACCTCGCGGCGCGACTGCGCCAGCAGGCAGGCCTGACGGTCATCGAAGCCGACGTGCTGCGGGTCGATTTTGTGTCGCTTGCAGCGCAGCTCGGCCAGCCGTTGCGGGTCGTCGGCAACCTGCCCTACAACATCTCGACGCCGATCCTGTTTCATTTGCTCGATGCGGTGGCACAGGTACAAGACCAGCACTTCATGCTGCAAAGCGAGGTCGTTGACCGAATGGCCGCGGTGCCTTGCACCAAAGCCTATGGCCGCCTCAGCGTGATGCTGCAGTGGCGCTACAACATCGAGCGCGTGCTCGATGTGCCGCCCTCGGCGTTTGATCCGCCGCCGGCAGTGGACTCCGCGGTGGTGCGCATGCTGCCGCTGCCGCAGGCCGCGGTGGCAGACATCGATGTCGAACGCCTCGGCGAACTGGTCGCCGTGGCCTTTTCGCAGCGCCGCAA
>JANOKR010000282.1:0-4655 GCA_031419315.1 Betaproteobacteria bacterium | reverse complement strand
GGCCGCCGTGGATCTGGCCCTCGATGACCATTGGGTTGATGCGTGTACCGCAGTCGTCCAGCGCATAGAAGCGGCGGATCTTGGTTTCGCCGGTGTAGCGGTCGACGTCGACCACGCACAGATACGCACCGAACGGGAAGGTCATGTTCGGCGGGTCGTAATAAGCCACCGCGTTGAGGCCCTGCTCCATGCCCGCCGGCAGGTTGCCGGTGTGGCTGACCATGCACAGCTCCTTCATGGTCTTGCTCTGGCTCGGGTTGCCCTTGACCTTGAAGCGGTCGATCTCCCACTCGAGATCGCCCTCGGCGACTTCGAGCAAATGGGCGGCGATCTGCTGCGCCTTGGCTTTGATCTTGCGCGCCGCCTGCGCAGTGGCCGCGCCACTCACCGGCGTCGAGCGTGAGCCCCAGGTGCCGGCGCCGTAAGGTGCCTTGTCGGTGTCGCCTTCTTCGACCACGATGTCGCTGGCCGGCAGGCCCAGCTCGGTCGCGATGATCTGCGCGTAGGTCGTGGCGTGGCCCTGGCCCTGCGTCATCGTGCCCAGCCGGGCGATCACGCCGCCGGTCGGGTGGACGCGGATCTCGCAGCTGTCAAAGAGGCCAATGCCCAGGATGTCGCAGACCTTGGTCGGTCCGGCACCGACGATTTCGGTAAAGGTCGCCAGGCCGATGCCCATCAACGTGGCGCTGTTCGGGTCGGCGCGTTGGGCTGCCTGTTCGCGGCGCAGGCCGTCGTAGTCGACCGCCTTCAAGACCTTGTCGAGTGCGGTGTGATACGCGCCGCTGTCCAGCGTCCAGCCAAACGGCGTGGTGTACGGGAACTGGTCGTCATTCACAAAGTTGCGGCGGCGGATTTCGGCCTTGTCCAGCCCCAGCTTGATGGCCAGCACATCGATCATGCGTTCGATGAGGTAGATCGCTTCGGTGACGCGCAATGAACAGCGGTAGGCCACGCCGCCGGGCGCCTTGTTGGTGTAGACCGCATCGACGCGGCAATAGGCATTCGGGATGGCGTAAGAGCCGGTGCAGATGCTGAACAAACCGGCCGGGAACTTGGTCGCCGAGACATGCGAGTTGAAAGCGCCGTGGTCGGCCAGCGCGCTGAAGCGCAGGCCGGTGATGCGGCCGTTGGCATCGGCGGCGAGTTCGCCGACGCCGTGGTAGTCACGCGCAAAGCCGGTGCTGCTGATATTGTCGATGCGCGATTCGATCCACTTGATCGGCACGCCAGTGACGATGCTGGCCACGATGGCCACGACATAACCCGGGTACACCGGCACCTTGTTGCCAAAACCGCCGCCGATATCACCACCGACAACGCGGATCTTGCTTTCGGCCACGCCCGACAGCATCGCCAGCACGGTGCGCACGATATGCGGCGCCTGCGTCGTCATGTAGACCGTGAGGTAACCGGTGGCCTTGTTGAAGCTGGCCACGCAGCCGCAGGTCTCGAGCGGGCAGGGGTGGACACGCGGGTTGAGGATCTCTTCGCGCACCGTCACCGCGGCGTTGCTGAATGCCGCATCGGCGGCGGCCTTGTTGCCCGCCTCCCAGGTGAAGATGTGGTTCGGGTGGGTGCGCGGGCCGTGGCCGACTTCGGTCTTGTCGGCGATGTCCTCGCGGATGACCACCGCGTCCTTGTCCATCGAATGTTTGGGGTCGACGATCGCCGGCAGCTCTTCGTAATCGACCTCGACCAGTGCCGCGCCGTCGGCGGCGGCGTAGCGATCCACACCCAGCACCATTGCCACTTCCTGCATCTGGAAGCAGACCTTCTTGTCAGCCAGCACCGCCTGCACGTCGCTGCCCAGCGTCGGCATCCAGTGCAGGTTGACGGGCTTCAAATCGTCGGCCGTGAGCACTGCCACCACACCCGGGCAGGCCAGCGCGCGGCTCTTGTCGATGCCCTTGATGCGCGCATGTGCGTAGGGGCTGCGCACGATGGCGCCGAAGAGCATGCCGGGCAGCTTGATGTCGTCGACATAACTGCCTTGGCCGCGGATGAATTTGGCGTCTTCCTTGCGCAGCAGCGAGGTGCCCATGCCCTGCAACTTGTCTTGCCGTTCCTGGATGTCCGTCATGTCGCCCATGGGATGTCTCCGGTGGTGGTGTTGGGGTCAGGCAGCGGTAGTGGTCGCCGCGGCGGCGAGCTTTTTCGCCGCTGACTGAACTGCCTTGACGATATTTTGGTAACCCGTGCAGCGGCACAGATTGCCGGCGATGCCGTAACGGATCTCGGCTTCGCTGGGGTTCGGGTTTTCTTGCAGCAGCCGGTAGGCGCGGGTGATCATGCCCGGCGTGCAGTAGCCACATTGCAGGCCATGCTCTTCGTGAAACGCCTGCTGCAGCGCGTGCAGCACGCCGGCTTGCTCAAAACCTTCGACGGTGAGCATCTCGGCGCCCTCGCACTGCACCGTGAGCACGGTGCAACTCTTCAGCGACATGCCGTCCACGTCGACCGTGCAGGCGCCGCAGTGGCTGGTTTCGCAGCCGATATGCGGGCCGGTGTGGGCGAGCTTTTCGCGCAGCGTGTGGATCAGCAATTCGCGCGGCTCGACGACCACGTCAACGGCCTTGCCGTTGAGCTTGAATGACACGGTCTGGGTTTGGGCCATCATCGTTTCCAGGGTTGGTTGCTGGGTTGCTTGTCGGCGCGGCTCAGGCCGCGCGCGCCGCGGCGGCGAGCAGGGCGCGGCGGGTCATCTCGCCGCTCATCGCGCGCTTGTAGTCGACGTCGCCGCGCTGGTCGGCGGCAGGGTCGCAGATCAACATCGTCAGGCGCGCGGCTTCGTTCAGACTGGTGTTGTCGAGCACCTTGCCCACCAGCGCGGCCTCGGCCGCCTTGGCGCGCAGTGCGGTCGGTGCAGCATTCGTCAGCGCGATGCGCACCTGCGCCACCTTGCCGCCTTGCAGACGCAGCACCACCGCGCTGGCCGCGGTCGCAAAGTCACCGGTCTTGCGCTTGAGCTTGGTGTACGAACTGCCGCTGCCGGCAGCGGGCACCGGAATGCGGATCTGGGTCAGGATTTCGTCGGCCTGCAACAGCGTGCTGAACAGCGCCAGAAAAAAGTCGTCGGCCTTGACCACACGTTCGCCACGTGGCCCCTTGAGCACGAAGGAGGCGTCCAGCGCCAGCATCAATGCCGGGTGGTCGTTGGCCGGGTCGCCATGCGAGATGTCACCGCCGATGGTGCCCTTGTAGCGCACCTGCGGGTCGGCGATCCAGCCCGCGCCTTCGACCAGCAGCGGCACCTTGTCGGCCAGCAGCTTTGAGTTGAGCAGCTCGTGCTCGGTGGTCATGGCGCCGATGTGGACCTCGTCGCCGACTTGGGTGATGCCCTTCAGCGCGGCGATCTTGCCCAGGTCGATGAGGTGCCTGGGTTCGGCAAAACGCAGCTTCATCATCGGCAGCAGGCTGTGGCCGCCGGCGAGCAGCTTGGCGTCGTCGCCCAGGCTGGCAAGCAGCTTGACGGCGTCGTCCACCGAGCGGGGTGCGTGGTAATCAAAGACGGGCGGGATCATCGGGCGGCTCCTGCGTGCGGCGAAGGCTTTAGCGTGGCGCAATTCGTGGCCCGCGTCCACGCCGGACAAGCCCGCAGTGTCCCAACTCGGTTTTGCACCAAGCCCGCGGCCAGCTGCACGAACGGCTTGGCCGGCGCACCGGCGGTTGTGCGCTGTCGCGACGACGATTCGCGCCGCGGGAAAACACCGGGGCGGTGTTTTCCCGCGCCTATGCAGGGCGCGCGGTCTGCGGCACGCCGCCGGGCCGGCCCAGGCGCTTGAGCAATGTCGCCGTGCTGGCCCGTGACACCGGGATCGCGGCCTCGTTGCCGGCCAGGCGCAGCGAGATGCGCCCGTCTTCACGCAGCAACTGGCTCACCGCGCGCAGATTCACCAAATAGCCGCGGTGTACACGCATGAAATGCTCCGGGTCGAGCCATTGGCCGGCGGCAGCGAGCAAAACTCGACCTTGGGCTGCGGGCGTTCGGGGTGGAAGGACAACACAATGCGGTCGAAGGGCTGCTTCTGCTCGACCGGCAGCACGCGGCGTGTGAAGTCGTTCATGCCGACGACGCGGCGCTCCTTGTCCAGGCGCACCAGGCCGACGCCGAAACACTCGAGCAGGTACCGCGGCGAGGCTGGGGGTTTGACGCGGGTGTCCATCCGCGCACGTTGGATCATTGCCGGCCGCCGCCGATACACTGGCCCGCATCCCACTTCACGACCCGCTGGAGCCCGCCCATGCTCGACCCGCAAGCCCGCGCCCTGCTCGACTTGATGATCCAGCTCCAGGTGCCGCCGGTGCAGACGCTGTCACCCGCCGAAGCTCGCCGCCTCTACGTCGAGCGGCGATTTTTCACTCAACCCGATCCGCCAGCGATGCTCGAAACCCGGGCGCTGCAGGCCGGCGCGGTGCCGCTGCGGCTGTTCCGCCCGGCGGCCGGGGTGCTGCCGGTGCTGGTGTATTTCCACGGCGGGGGCTTCACGATCGGCAGTATCGCGACCCATGACGGGCTGTGCCGCCAGTTGGCGCACCGGGCCCATTGCGCTGTGCTGTCGGTTGACTACCGGCTGGCCCCCGAATACAAGTTCCCTACTGCGGTGGATGACGCCTGGGATATTGTGCAATGGGTGGTGGGACAAGGTGCGGCGCGC
>JANOKR010000281.1:0-11337 GCA_031419315.1 Betaproteobacteria bacterium | reverse complement strand
TTGCAGACCCAGCCCTTGTTCGACAGTTTTTGCACCCAGCCAGCGCGTTCGCCCGACGAATAACTCCAGCTCAGCGCGGCCCAGAAGTAGGCCACCACCAGACCGGCGAGGACAACGAGCGCAAGAAGGAAACGGACCATGATGGGCAGGAGCAGATGGAGACGGGCCGCATCGTCGCATGAATGTGCGCGGGATTTGCGCCCTGCCCGGCGCGGGCACTGGCGCAACGTCTAGGATAGATGGGCTGTACACCGGCCGCCAAGCCGACCGACCGGCGCGCTTATCCACTCACCGACTGACCGCATGACTGACCACGAAGAAACCCCAACCATGACACCGTTGCGCCGCACCCTGATCGCCCTTGCCACTGTCGGCACGCTGGCCGGCGCACTGCCGGCGTTTGGCCAGGCGGCCTGGCCGACACGCCCGGTGCGCATCATCGTGCCCACCGGGCCGGGCAGCTCGCTCGACCTCATCGCCCGCCTGATGAGCGACAAGCTCGCGGCGCGTTGGGGCCAGCCGGTCGTGGTCGAGAACAAACCCGGCGCCGGCGGCATGCTCGGTGTTGATGTTGCGGCCAAGGCCAGCGACGGCCACACGCTGGCGATCGGCTTCAACGGCCCGATCGCCTTTGGCCCGTTTCTCTATCGCAAGATGCCCTACGACCCGGCGAAAGACCTGCTGCCAGTGATCATGACCACCAGCCAGCCGAATGTGCTGGCGGTGAATGCCGACAAGGTGCCGGCCAGGACGGTGGCCGAATTTGCGGCCTGGGCCAAGGCCCAGAACGGGCGCATGAATTATTCGTCGCTGGGCAACGGCAGTTCGGCGCATCTGACGATGGAACTCTTCATCGCCGAGGCCGGCATCAGCGCAACGCATGTGCCCTTCAACGGCTCGCCGCCGGCGGCGATGGCGGTGGCGCAAGGCGAGGCCGACGCGACCTTCATGGTCGCCCCGGCGCTGCTGCCGCATGTGCGCAACAACAAGGTGCGCCTGATCGCAGTCAGCAGCGGCCAGCGCTCGGAGACCCTGAAAGAGCTGCCGACCGTCGCCGAGAGTGGTTACCGCAACGTCGAGTCGCTGGCCTGGAACGGCCTCTTCGCCGCCGCCGGCACGCCCGAGGCCGTGGTCGCCAGGATCAATGCCGATGCCAACGCGGTGTTGCAAGACCCCGCCGTGCGGCAGGCGCTGGACGCCCAGGGCATGACCGTCGTCGGCGGCAGCGCCGCGGATTTCAAGCGTGTCATCGACGCTGATGTGAAACGTTGGGGGCCGGTGATCACGCGCCTCGGTATCAAACTCGACTGACCATGAATTTTTCGCAATCCCCTGCGGCAGCGCCCGCCGGCCCCGCGGCCGCCGAGCTGTCGTTCGATGTCACCGAAGCCGACTTCCGCCAGACCGTGCTCGAGCGCTCGCTCGAAGTCCCAGTGCTGGTCGACTGCTGGGCACCCTGGTGCGCGCCTTGTCGCAGCCTCAAGCCGGTGCTTGAAAAACTGGTGCAAGACTACGGCGGGCGCTTTTTGCTCGCCAAGCTCTACACCGACGAAGCGCCGCAGATTTCAGCCGCGCTGCAAATCCGCAGCATCCCGCTGGTGGTGCTCTTTGTCGGCGGCCGGCCGGTTGACCAGTTCAATGGCGCGCTGCCCGAAGCCCAGGTGCGGGCGTTCCTCGACAAACATCTCGGCCCGCAAGCATCGCCGGTCGAGCAGTTGCGCGAAGAAGCCAAGACAGCCGACGCTGAAACTGCCGAGTCGATGCTGCGCGAGGCGCTGGCGATCGAGCCCGGGCATGTCGAAACCACGCTCGACCTGGCTGCGCGGTGGATCGGTGCCGATGCTTTTGACGAGGCCACCGAGTTGCTGGAGACCATCGCTGCAGACCGGCGCAACGACCGCCATGCGGCGCTGCTCAAACGCATCGCGCTGGCCAGAAACCGCCCGCCCGGCGACGCCGCGGCGCTGGCCGCGCGCATCGCCGCCAACGCAAAAGACTTCGACGCCCGTTTCGGGTTGGCTGCGTTGAACGTTTTCGAAGGCGACTACCGCGCGGCTTTTGACCAGCTGCTTGAAGTTGTCTTGCGCGACAAAACCGAGTGGCGCGACAAGGCCCGCCTGCAACTCATCGACTGGTTTGCGGCCTGCCCCGACGCCGACGCGGTGAGCCACGGCCGGCGTTATCTGGGCATGTACCTGAACTGACTGCGCCGCCGCGGCGTTGCTCAGCGGGGCTCGGGTTCACCGCTGCTGCGGCCGCCGCCGCGTTCACGCATCTCGGCGGCGAGCCGGCGGCGCTGGCCTTCGAGGTCGCGCAGCCGGGCGTCGATGACCGACGCCTCGACAAAGTCGATGTTCTCGCCACGCCGCGCTTCAGACTGCGCCGCGCGCAGGCGGTCGATCGCCGAGGGGATATCGCCCAGCGAGACCCGCGCTTCGGCTTGCGCCCGCAGCGAGCGCAGCCGCGCGCCAGACGCTGCATGGCACTGCCCGAGCAGGCCCCAGGCGGCGGCGTCGAACTTTTGAACTGCGACCCAGGATTGCAGTTGTTCGGTGACGGCACGCAGCTCGGCGCGGGGCCCCGAGCCGGTTTCGAAGCGGCGCAGCGCGGTCTGCGCCCGCAGCAGCAACTCCGGGCGGACGCTGCCGGTCGCGCCGGCCGAAGCGAGTGGCGCGCTTTCCAGCGTGCGCGCCGCGGCATCGGCGTCCCCCCGTGCGAGCAAGGTCTCGGCACGCAGCCAGCGCAGCTCGGCAGCGCCACCGGCGCCCGTGCCTGCCGTGCCTGCCACCGCGACCGTCGCCGCGCGCAGCGCCGCCCACAGCGTTTCGCTGACGGCATGTTCGCGCAGCAGCGCCGCCGCGAGCACACCGGCGTACAGGCGCCCGACGCGGCCGGCGCCGGCGAGCGGCGCGCCGGCCTGGTCGACGTGGCGACGCCAGGCGAGCACGGTCGGCTCCATCAGCACCATCGCGCGGGCGCGCATCAGTTCGTGGCTGCCTTGGGCTGCGGTGTCGTTCGCCGCGTTGCTGGCCAGGTTTGCCGCTGGGGCGGTCGGGGTGGCATTCGAGGCCACTGCGGCCGGGCTCGCCGCGCTGCCGGCCAGTCCCACACGCGAGCGCGCTTCCGCCAGCCGGTCGACCGTCAGCGGGTGGCTGCGCAGATACGGAAACCCGCCGCTGTCGTTGAGCCGCGAGGCGTGGTCGAGCTTTTCGAACATCGTCGCCATACCTGCCGGCGTGTGCCCGGCATCGCTGAAGACGCCGTAGCCGACGCGGTCGGCCTCACGCTCCATGTCGCGCGAGAAGTTGAGCTGGCCTTGCAACATTACCGCCTGGCCACCGGCCAGCGCGGCCTGGGCCATATCGGCATTGCCGCTGCGGCTGGCCGCGATCATGCCCAGGATCATGGCCGCGATGCCGAGGGCACTTTGCTGGCTCGCCGCGGCCACGCTGCGCGCGATATGGCGCTGGGTCACATGCGACAGCTCGTGGGCGAGCACCGAGGCGAGTTCGTCGCGGCTGTCGGTGACGGCGATCATGCCGAGGTGGATGCCGACAAAACCACCCGGCAGCGCAAAAGCATTGACGCTGCGGTCCTGCACCAAAAAAGCTTCCCAGGCGAGCAGTGCGTCGGCATCGGGGCTGATGTCGCCACGTCGGCGCGCGGCGTCGACGAGCGGCTGCCAGATCGACTGCACATAGGCCAGCAGCACCGGGTCGTCGAGGTACGCCGGGTCGCGGCGGATCTCGCGCATCACCTGGTCGCCATAGCGCCGCTCTGAGCCGACGCTGAGCTCGTCGGGCAGGCCGTCGCCAAGGGCCGGCAAGCGCACCTGGGCTGTCACCAGCGGTGCCGGCAGGGCCAGTATCAGCATCAGCAGGGTGGCAATGGCACGCCGTGCGATCTGGCCGCGGGCGGGCCGATGGTGAGGCCGATGCTGTGCAGGGTCAGCGGGCATGCGGGCCGGCGCCAATGAGATGGTCCATGTCGGGTGGTCGAGGTTCGGGTCGTTATGATGACACTGCAAGGTTGCTGTCACGTTTCGCCCTGTTGGGCCCCTCCATGGCCGTCACTTTGGCCCGTCCCGATGCCCACTACGCCGACGCCTTCAGCACTGACCCATTTTGATGCCCAGGGCGAGGCGCATATGGTCGACGTCGCGGCGAAGGACGTGACCCATCGGGTCGCACTTGCGAGTGGTCTGATCCGTATGCTGCCCACCACCTTGGCGCTCATCGCCGAAGGCCGCGCGCACAAGGGCGATGTCATCGGCATCGCCCGGGTCGCTGCGATCCAGGGTGCCAAGCGCACCGCCGACCTGGTGCCGCTGTGCCACCCGCTGGCGCTGACCCGGGTCGCAGTGGATTTTGAAATCGATGCTGCCGCGTCGCTGGTGCGCTGCACCGCGCAGGTCGAAACGCTGGGCCGCACCGGCGTCGAGATGGAAGCGCTGTGCGCCGTGCAGGTGGGACTGTTGACGATCTACGATATGTGCAAGGCGGTTGACCGCGGGATGATCATCGATGCCGTGCGCGTGCTCGAAAAACACGGCGGCAAATCGGGTGACTGGGTGGCGGCGGAGGTGATTGCCGGCGGCGCGTAACTTTCAAGCATCGCCACTTCGGCTGCGGCGGCCACCGCTGCAACCCCCGCAACCGCCGAAAGGGCGACGCCTACTTGTCGGCGCGCACAAAGTCGCGCCAGGCCAATGGCGCTGAAGCCGCCGTCGCTGGTGCAGCCGGCGCCGCCATCACCTGGCACTGAAACAGCGTGTCACCTTGTGGCGCCGAAGCCGCGGCGCAAGGCGCAAAAAACGCCTCCGACTGCGGATTGCGAAATTCACGCAAACGCGCCGCAAGATGCACTGCGCGCGCCAGGTCGCCGGCATCGGCGTAGGCCTGGGCCCAGGCGGTCATCAACCTGGTGTCGAGCAAGAAATGCGCGGCGATGTCAAAGGACGCCATCGCGCTCGCCGGCGCTTCGGCCACGGTCGCCGCGGCGTAGTGCGCGTGGTGCGCAAACAGCGGGCTGCGCTGGCCGTCGGCGATGCGCTCAGTCAGCGGCGCCGCGCCGTCGGCGGTGGAAAAGATGCGCTGCATGCGGCCGAAGTCCATCACCGACAGCGCCGCGGCGATCACCGCCGCGGCACCCGCGGCGACAAGCGCGCCCGCGGCCCGACTCGCTGAACCCGCCGTGCCCGGCGCCGCCGGGTCAGCCGATGCCGGCGCCAGCGCACTGCCCCAGGCCCAGGCCGCGGGCAGCAGGAAGTAGGCGTACCAGAGCGGGTACTCGAGCAGGCTGTGCAACCCGATCATGACCAGCATCGCGGTTGCGCAGCGGGCCGCGACCGCCTCGTCACCGGCCAAACCTGCCGACCGCCGCCAGGCCGCCACCAGGCCCCAGCACAGCAGCGCCATGACGGCAGCGGCCAGCGGCAGGCCGAGCTCGGCAGCCAGGTGCAGCGGCAGGTTGTGGGCGTGGTCGAAAAAGGCCACCGGCCGTTGCGGCATCTCGCTCAGCGACCAGGCGAAGTTGAATTCGCCAAAGCCCACACCGGCCCAGGGCTGGGCGCGGATCAGCGCCAGCGTATCGGCCCAAATGCCAAAGCGTGATGCCGAGAGGTCCCCTTCGGCCAGGCGCTGCTGGCCGCCGAAGGTGTGCACAGCAGCATCGGCCCAGGCCGACATCAGCAACCAGCTTGCCGCGTAGAGCAGCGGCGTGGCGAGCAGCAGCCCGCGCGCGCTACGGCTCAAGTGGCGGTCGACGAGGCCCCAAAACGCGAGCAGCGCGACACCCACAACACCGGTGCGTGAGGCGGTAAGCACGACCGCAAAAACGAGCACCGCCATCAGCGCGACGACCGCGGCACGCGCCAGCAGGCGCAGCTCGAAGAGCGCGATGAGGGCGATCGTCGACCACAGCAACAGGCTGCTCAGGTGGTTCGGCTGGCGCAGGTTGCCAACTGCGCGGCCGGCCAGCGCCGAGGTGGCGATCCAGTCGCCGTCAGTCCATTCGGGCACAAAAACCTGGATCGCGGCAACGACTGAATTCAACACGCCGGCGACGACCCAGCCGATATTGAAGGCCACAAAACCTGGCGCGTCGCGCAGCAGCAAACCGCGGCGCGGCGCGGCGGCGCCGCTGAGCAGCATCAACATCGCCAGGGCGATCATGGCCAGCGCTGACAACGCCAGCGAAGCCGGCAAGGTGCCGATCAGATGCGACATCAACGCGGCCGCGGCCATCAGTGCCAGCGCGGCCATCGGTGCGGCGACCGCCCGCAGCGCCCGACGCAGCCCGGTCGTCGAAGCGCAGGCGCAGACGAAGCCGGCCCAGAGCCCGATCGCCAGGGCCTGATTCAGGAAGGTCGGTGAGGGCGCGACGTTGAATGCCAGCAGCGATGGCGCGGCAGTAGCGGCCAGGGCAGTGACCAGGCGCAGTTGCGGGGCCGACGAGTGCGCTAGCGGGGCTGCCGAGGCAGGAAGCGATGACAACGGTGGTGGCGTGGGGAGTGGAGAAGCGCGCGGATGCTAACAAGGCCGGTCAAGGCGCATCGCCGGCGACGCGCCGAAACGCAATGAAAAAGGGCGCCGTCGCCGGCGCCCTTTTTTGGAGTGACCTCAAGCGCAGCCCGCGGTGCGGGCCGTCAGGGTCAAATCATCACTTGCACGAACCCGGCAGGAACTTGCCCACCGCAGCGGTGCCCGGGGTGCACGTGAACGAGCCGACCTGGGTCGGGATGTCGGCCACGGTCAGCGCAGTGCCGGTGCTGGTGCGCGGCGTCAGAATGATGGTCATGCCGGCGGCGCCTTTCAGGTCCGGGGCGTTGGCCAGCGACTCGGCGGTCACGGTGATCACGCCATTGGCATCGGTAGCGACGCTGGCCACGAACTTGGTGCTGCGCGCTGCGGTTTCGCAGCCCCAGCCATTCGCGCCGGGCGCGGTGCCGGCCGGTGCGGTCTGGTAGACCTCGGCGACCGAAGTGCGGCACTGGCTGGCCGCCAGCACAACTTCAGAGACCTTGGCCTTGATGATGTATTCCTGGTACGCGGGCAGGGCCACGGCGGCCAGGATGCCGATGATCGCGACGACGATCATCAGTTCGATGAGGGTGAAACCTTGTTGAATACGCTTCATGTAAAAACTCCAGTCAGGGCGGGTGAGGAACAGGCAGTGTCAATGAATGCATCACCCGTGCCAGCCCGAAAACAGCCCGTTTCAGCGCGCTTTTCTCCGCTTTCGAGCGTGCCAGGGGTGCAGATGTCACAAGCACCGACCAAGCACGTCACACGCGCCGCGCGCAATGTGACCAAAGCCGTCACTCGCCGCCTGCAACCGACATGCGCTGGCCGGCGTACAGCGCGCGGATCCGGTGCGGCGTGGCCTGCGCGCCGACCTCGGACATCACGGCGTCGACTTCACCCGGCTTGATGTGCGTGACGTAGACGTCAACCGCGCCGGCCAGGCCTTGCAGTTCGCTGAGCAGGCGCTGCGGATGCAGGTGGGCGCTGCGCTCGGCCAGCCCCCGCTCGTCGTCGCGAAACGCCGTTTCGATGACCAGGCTGCCGACTTCGATCTGCGCCAGGCGGTGCCAGAGCGCGGGGTTCGGCCCGGTGTCGCCGCTGAAGACCCACGCCCGGCCGCGGCCTTGCGCGTTGGCAAAAACCGCAAAGCCAACCGCCGGCACGGTGTGCAGCGCGGGCAGGACTTCGATGCAGCAGCCGGCGACGGCAATGCGCTCACCGATCTCAAACGGCGCAAAGCGCAAGACCGGGGCGTCCGCGGTCGGCAGCACGCTGAAGTCGGGCCAGATCGCGCCGTTGAAGATATGGCGGCGCAGCGCGTCGATGGTCTGCGGCAGCGCATGAACAACGATCGGCGGACGCCGCGCCGACGAGCGCCGGCGGATCACGCTGTCGGCGAGCAAGCCGATGGCCAGCACATGGTCGAGGTGCGAGTGGGTGATGAAGATGTCGTCGATGGCCGACAGCTCGTCGAGCGTGAGATCACCGACACCGGTGCCGGCGTCGATGAGCAGGGCCTCGTCGACCAGGAAAGAGGTGGTGCGGCTGCCGGCGGCGATGGAGCCGGAACAGCCTAATACGCGGACAAACATTCTCGGCGCGGTCCCCAGGTGGCGGCCCGCGAAGCTGCGCGCCGAATCGCCATCTTGGGGCCGAAAGCCGCGCCTGGCGCGCGATGATTTCGCGGCGCCGCGCAGATCGGAAAACCCGCCCGCGCGTGCATGAAATTCGTCACATGTTGACGAACTGCATCTGCGTGCCGGCGAGCTCGATCACGTCGCCGTTGCGCAGTGGCACCGAGTCGCCGGCCAGCGGCACGCCGTTGACGCTGGGCCTTGCCGCGCCTTCGACATGCGCGAAGACGTAACCGCCTGGTCGCTTGGTGATTGAAGCCACTTGCACGCCGGGTTTGCCGACGGTGGTGACGACCTTTGTCAGCACCACTTCGCGGCCTGAGGCAGCACCATTGAGGACGCGGATCGATGCCGGCGAGGATGCCGCCATCGTCGGGCCCAGACCGCCGAAGCTCGAACTCGGCCCCGCGCCGGCGCCATGGCTGCCGACGTAAGGCGCGGTGACGTTGCCCGGCGGCGCCGCGCCCGGCCGCAATATCATCGTCTTTTCGTACTCGTTGCTTTCGTCACCGAGGTACTTGATCTTGTACTTGCCGATCTCGACGGTGTCGTTGTGCACGAGCAACTGCTTCTTCACGGCCTTGCCGTTGATATAGGTGCCGTTGGTGCTGTTCAGGTCTTCGATGAAGACGTCGTTGCCCACCATCTGCAACACCGCGTGCTCGCCGCTGACGGCGAGGTTGTCGATCACGATGTCGTTGTAGGGCCGGCGGCCCAGGGTGGTCTTGTCCTTGGTGATCTGGACTTCCTTGATGACCACCCCGTCGAGCGAGACCACCAGTTTGCTCATGCCTGAAGACCCTCATGTGTGCAACCGCCGAGCGGTCGCCAATACGCAGCGTACGTGTTTAGCGCCGAAAAGGCCACCACGACCGCGTCGTGGTGGCCGTACCGCCCCCTGCGCGAATCAGGACGACCGAAATATTATCCTTCCCGCCGGCGTCGTTGGCTGCATCGACCAGCGCGTGGCTGGCAGCCTCGATCGAAGGGTGCGCTTGCAGGATCTGCTCGATGCTGGCGTCCGACAGCATGTCGGACAGCCCGTCGGAGCACATCAGGTAGACATCACCGGGCAAGACGTCGTGGACATGCGTCTCGAGCAGGACCGTATCCTCGACGCCGACGGCGCGTGTCACCAGGTTCTTGTTCGACGAAAAGGCCGCCTGTTCCTGGGTGATCAGGCCGGCGTCGATCTGCTCCTGAAGCAAAGAGTGGTCGCGCGTGATCTGCTGCAGCCGCGCCGTGCGCAGCCGGTAGGCACGCGAATCGCCGACATGGCCGACGAGCAGGTTGCTGGCGCGAAAGGCGGCAACGACCAGGGTCGTGCCCATGCCGGCGTACTGCGGGTTGGAGTTGGCGGCGTTGAAGATCGCCCGGTTGGCGTTGTCGACGCAGATGTCCATTGCGCGGCGAACTTCGCCGTCGCTGGCATTGGCCCCAGCTTCGCGCAGCCAGCGGCCGAGTTCGGTGCGAATGAACGCCGTCGCCATGCCGCTGGCCACCTCGCCGGCGTTGTAGCCGCCCATGCCGTCGGCCAGCACGGCCAGCGTGCAGGCCTCGTCCAGCGCCACCGAGTCTTCGTTGTTGCTGCGGGCGCGACCGGCGTCGAGGGCCGAAAAAAACTCGTAGGACAGGGGCACGGAAGTCGGGCGTTGTCGGCTCGGGGGCCGGGGACCGGGCGCACCGCGTGCTGACCCGCCTGAAGCGCCCGATTTTGCCTGGGAGCCCCGGCCTGCGGCTCCCTGCGCAAACCCTAGCGCGCGGTGCCGTCGCCCGCCATGTGCATTCGGGCACGCGCCAGCGCATCGGCAAGGACTTCGCCGTCGGCATGCCGGTCGCCGGGATCCTTGGCCAGCAATTTCGAAAGCTCCGCCGCGAGCCCCGCAGGGAGGTCGGGGCGTCGCTCCCGAAGGTCGGGCACCGGCTGCGAAGCGACCTGGCGCAGCAGCCCCCCCATCGACTCGGACTCATAGGGGCGGTGCCCGGTGAGCATCTCGAACAAGAGCACCCCCAGCGAGTAGAGGTCGCTGCGCGGGTCGGCCCCCGCGCCGGCGAGCTGCTCTGGCGCCATGTAGGCGGGCGTGCCGAGGATGACCCCGGTGCGCGTGCGGCTGCGGTCGAGCAGCCGCGCGGTGCCAAAGTCGATCAGCTTGAGGCTGTCAACCGCCAAGTTGACGAGCAGGTTGGACGGTTTGATGTCCCGATGCACCACGCCCAGGGCGTGGGCGTGGGCCAGCGCGCGCGCGATGCGCACGCCGAGGTCGAGCACCACCGGTTCGGGCAACAGCAGGGCGGTGCAGGCATAACGCTCCAGCGAGCAGCCGCGTGCAAGCTCCATCGCCAGCCACAAGCGCCCGTCCGACTCGCCGGCGTCGAACACCTCGACGATATCCGGGTGGCGCAGTCGCCGGCTGACTTCGGCCTCGTCCAGGAAGCGCCCGCGCAGCTCCGTCCAGTCGTCGACCCCCGAGCCGGAGTCGAGTGCAAGCAGCTTCAGCGCGACCCAGCCGCCGCGCGGGTCGCGCGCTGCCCAGACCGCGCCCGTGCTGCCGCGGCCGAGCAGACGGCCCACCCTGTAGCCCGCGAACTCGTCACCGTCGACGAGGCCGGAAGTCATCGTCCTGCCTCACTCAGCACCCCATTTCGCAAGTACGGCCACGCAATGAAATCGATGCGTTTCGGGTCACGGCAAGGCGCAAACCACATCGATACCTCGTGGTATTGCGAGGATTTGCAACGCGGCCGTGGCCCGAAAGGCGCGATTTCATGTCGGCGTATTTGCGAAAAGGGGTACTCGGGCCACCGCGCCTGCGGCATCGTTCGATCGGCCCGATGCGCAGCACCTGCCCTGGTCTGCCCCGAGATCCCTTGCCACCGAGTCGGCATCCTCGACTGAAGAGTCACAGCGTGCTCATGCCTTCGTCATGCGGCGCCCCCAGGCATTCCGGTTGGCGTTGGCGCCCTACTTGACCACGAGCACCGGCACGCCGGCATGTTCGATCGTGCTTTGGGCGACCGAGCCAAGCAGCAACGCGGTGTGGCTGCCGAGCCCGCGGGCGCCCATCACGATCAGGTCGCAGTCGAGTGCACTTGCAGACTCGGCGATCGTCGGCCCTGGAGCACCGACGCGTTGATGCTCCTGGCTCGTCAACCCGCCGGCGGCCAGCAGTGCCCGCGCG
>JANOKR010000280.1:0-12736 GCA_031419315.1 Betaproteobacteria bacterium | reverse complement strand
GCCGGCAGCCGCAGCGACAACGTCACCGTGCTGGCCATCGAATGGGAAGGCACCGAAGACAGCGATTCGCTCAGTGCGGTATCGACCCAGGCGCTCGGTGACGAGGTATTCGCCTCGACGATCCAGGCCAGCTTGGCCGGTGACCCCAACCAGCCCGACGAGCTGGACGATGCCGAGATCGAGCGCTCGATCCGCGAGATCAACGAAGCGATCCAGCGTTCGTCAAAGCGCAAGCATTGAAGCCGATAGCAGCGCCCCGGTTGGCGCCATCACCGAAACCTCACCGAAGCCTCGCCGAAGCGAGCCATGAAGGACTCCCGATGACCGTATTTGCGCGCTCCGCCGGCCGCGCCGCCGACGCCCTGCGCCCGGTGGCGATCCAGCGCCATTTCACCCGCCATGCCGAAGGTTCAGTGCTCGTCAGTTTTGGCGATACGCAGGTGCTGTGCACCGCCTCGGTCGAAGAAAAAGTGCCGCCGCACAAACGTGGCAGCGGCCAGGGCTGGGTCACGGCCGAATACGGCATGCTGCCGCGCGCCACCCACACCCGCGGCGACCGCGAAGCGGCGCGTGGCAAACAGAGCGGGCGCACCCAGGAAATCCAGCGCCTGATCGGGCGCTCGATGCGCAGCGTGTTTGACCTGCGCGCGCTCGGCGAAAGAACGATCGCGCTCGACTGCGACGTGCTGCAGGCCGACGGCGGCACGCGCACCGCGGCCATCACCGGCGCCTTTGTGGCGGCCCACGACGCGGTGCGCTGGCTGCTCGCGCAAGGCCGCATCCCGGCGACGCCGATCCGCGAGTTTGTCGCTGCGGTGTCGGTGGGCATCGTTGAGGGCGTGCCGTTGCTGGACCTGGAATACAGCGAAGACTCGGCCTGCGACACCGACATGAATGTCGTGATGACGGCGGCCGGCGCTTTTGTCGAAGTCCAGGGCACGGCCGAGGGCGCGGCTTTCACGCGCAGCGAGATGGACGCGCTGCTTGCGCTGGCCGACCAGGGCATCCGCGAACTGGTCATGGCGCAGCGCCGTGCGCTGGCCGTTGGCTGATCGTGTGCCCGCGGCGTCAGCAGGCCGCGCTGCCGGCACCATGCGCCTGGTCCTGGCGTCGAACAATGCCAAGAAGCTCGATGAGCTGCAGGCGATGTTGGGCACGCTGCCGTTGCAGCTCGTGACGCAGGGCAGCCTGGGCATTGCTGAGGCCGAAGAGCCGTACTCGACTTTTGTTGAAAACGCGCTCGCCAAAGCCCGCCACGCCGCGTTGGCAGCCGGTGGTGCGGCGATCGCCGACGACTCCGGCCTGTGTGTCGATGCACTCGGCGGTGCACCGGGGGTGATCTCTGCGCATTTTGCGGGTGCGGGTGCGGGTGCGGTGGCGGCGCATGGCAGCCGCGAAGCAACGCGCGCGGCGCAAGACGCGGCGAACAACCGCTGCCTGCTCGATCGCCTGCAGGGCATCACCAACCGGCGAGCGCGTTTTGTCAGCACCCTCGTCGCGCTGCGCTCGGCCAACGACCCCGAGCCGCTGATCGCCTTCGGTCGTTGGGAAGGTGAAATCCTGCATGCACCGCATGGCGAAGGCGGCTTCGGCTACGACCCGCTGATGTTCATCCCGCACCTGAATTGCGCCGTCGCCGAGTTGTCGCCGGCGCAGAAAAACGCGGTCAGCCACCGCGGCCTGGCCGCTGCGCAGATGTCCGTGCTGCTGCGCGACGTCTGGGGTTGGCGGTGAGCGATGTGGTCGCCCGATACCTGCGCCCGGGCACGCTGAACCTGGGCGCCATGCCGCCCTTGAGCCTGTACGTGCACCTGCCCTGGTGCTTGAAGAAGTGCCCGTACTGCGACTTCAATTCACACGAGAACAAAGGCGCGGTACCCGAAACACGCTACCTCGACGCACTGCGTGCCGACCTTGAAGCGGCATTGCCGCTGGTCTGGGGCCGGCGGGTGTCGAGCGTGTTCATCGGCGGCGGCACACCGAGCCTGTTTTCGCCGGCTGGCATCGAACGCCTGCTCACCGATGTGCGCGCGCTGCTGCCGCTCGAGCCGGGCATCGAAATCACGCTCGAAGCCAACCCGGGCACTTTCGAGGCCGAGCGCTTCCGCGCCTTCAGGGCCGCCGGCGTGACACGCTTGTCGGTCGGTGTGCAAAGTTTTGACGACAGCGCATTGCAGCGCATCGGGCGGGTGCACGACGCGCGCCAAGCCCGCGCCGCGGTCGAAGAAGCGCGCGACGCTTTCGAGACTTTCAATATCGATCTGATGTATGCGCTGCCCGGGCAGACTCTCGCCGAGTTGCACGCCGATCTCGACATCGCGTTGGGGCTGTCGCCGCCGCACCTGTCGATCTACCACCTGACGCTCGAGCCGAACACTTTTTTTGCCAAACATCCGCCCCTGCTGCCCGATGATGATGCCGCGTCGGACATGCTCGACGCGATCGTCGATCGCACCGCGGCGGTCGGCCTGGAGCGCTACGAAGTTTCGGCCTTTGCGCGCCGCGGCCACCGCTGCCGGCACAACCTCAACTACTGGGGCTTTGGTGACTACCTGGGGATCGGCGCGGGCGCCCACGGCAAGCTGAGTTTTCCGCACCGCGTAGTGCGCCAGGTGCGCTGGCGCGAGCCGCAGGCGTACATGACACAGGCGCTGGCGGGCAAGGCGGTGTCCAACGAACATGAAGTCGCGCGGCGCGACCTGCCGTTTGAATTCATGCTCAACGCACTGCGCCTGCGCGAAGGGTTCGATGTCGCCGACTACAGCGCGCGCACCGGGCTGCCGCTGTCGTCGATCGAGGCCACGCTGGCCAGCGCCGCGGCGCTGGGCCTCATCGAACGCGACGCGGCGCTTTTGCCGCAAGTGTCCGGCGCGCGGCGGGTGCGGCCGAGCGCGCGGGGCTTTGATTTTTTGTCGGATCTGCAGGCGCTTTTTTTGCCGCCGACCTGAGCTGCCGCTGCGAGCGCTGCATTTCGTCGTGCAGCCATTCACGCAGCGCCACCAGCGGTGGCCAGTCCCGCAGCTGCGGCGGGTAGGCCAGCCAGAAAGCGTAGGCACGGTCGTCGGGCAACGCCAGCGGCGACAGGCGCACCAGGCGGCCGTCACGCAGCGCGTCGGCGGCGAGCAGTTCGCGCGCCAGTGCGATGCCGATGTCTTGTTCGGTGGCTTGCAGCAGCAGGCCGGCGTCGTTGAACGTCGCCACCGGGTTCACCGGCACGCGACAGCCGTCGAGCGCAAACCAGCGCCGCCACAGTGCAGCGTCGCCGAGCAGCGGCTCATCGGCCAGCGAACCAGTGCCGCGGCCGAGCAGGCGCCGCGCCGCAGCGGGTGAACCGACGGCGATCAACGGCGAATCGATCAGGCGCTCAGCCTGCAGCCCCGGCCAATGGCCCGCGCCCTGGCGCAGCGCAGCATGAAAACCTTGGCGCGGCAGGTCGACGATGGCCTGCGAAGCGAGCAGCTCGATGGCGATATCGGGATGGCGTTCGCGCCACTGCGCCATGCGCGGCATCAACCAGCGTTGTGCAAACGAAGGCAGCAGCGTGACGCGGATGCGGTGCTCGGTGTCACCCGCTGCCGCCGCTGCCGCGCGCAGGCCGTCGTCGAGCCGGTCCAGCGCCGGCTCGACAGCGGCGAGCAGGGCCGCACCGGCAGGGTTGAGCACGATGCGGCGGCCGCGGCGGTCGAACAGCAGGATCCCGATCTGCTCTTCGAGCAGCTTGATCTGCTGGCTGACCGCGCTGTGGGTGAGGTGCAATTCTGCGGCCGCGGCGCGCAGGTTGGCGCGCTGTGCAACGACCCGGAAGGTCGGCAGCGTGTGCAGCGGGAGTCGCTTCGGGCTCGGCATGCTGGTAAGCATAGCTGAACACCGTGGCCAGAACTTGTCGCTTCCTCTACAGGTGATGGGCCTCTACTCTTGGCCCATTCACTTACCAGGACATCCCCATGTCTGCCACCGGACTGCCACTGCCGATCGTTTTGCACCGCGCCTGGTGGCGCGGGCTGCTGGACCGCCTGCGCCGGCCACAGGCCGACCCGGCTGCCGGCATCGCGCCGCGCGAAGGTGCTGACGACCAGCGATTTGAAGGCCTCAGCGCCGCGACGCTGCACGACATCGGCGCGCCGCCCTGGCTGCAAGCGCGCCAGCAGGCGCTGCACGACATCGAACGCGCCCGCGATCGTGCGCTGCTCTATCGCTGAACGCGATGAGGTGATGCGCCTGGGTCGCGGCGCGACGAATATGCCGTTTCGAAGCGGCGGTGGCGAGCCCCGAAGCAGCCCCGAAGAAGCGCTCGCATGACCTGCCAATTCGACGCTGATCAGGTCCTGCTGCGCTGCTAGACTGGTCTCGCCGCTTGTTGTCATCTTCTCGCTACTACTGCCCGCGACGGCCTCGATCCGCTGCCAGCGCGATCAACGCCGCTGCCGACCACCGCCGCACCTCGACGTGACCCGCCCCGCCATTCCGCCGGCCGCCGCCCTCCAACTGGACGTGGCGTTACAGTTGCTGCGCCAGTCCGGGCATGCCGCGCCACCCGGCAAGGCGGGGTCGAACGAGTGGCTGCAGGGTTTGATCGACACGCTGGTCGAGCTGTCCAGCCGTGACGCACTCACCGGCCTGGCCAACCGCCGCAGTTTTGATGTCGCACTGGCACGCGAGATCGACCGCGTTGCGCGGTCGGGCGAGCCGGCGCTGTTGCTGGCGCTGGACATCGACCATTTCAAGCGCATCAACGACCAGCATGGCCATGCCGCTGGGGACCTGGTGCTCAAGGCGGTGGCCGATGCGCTGCTCGAAACCGTGCGCCCGATGGACGTCGTCGCGCGTGTTGGCGGCGAAGAGTTTGCGATCATCCTGCCCAACTGCCAGGCCGCGTTTTCCGAGCAGGTTGCCGAGCGCCTGCGCCGACGTGTCGAACGCACGCTGGTCGCTGTGTCACCCAGCCAGCAGGTGCCGGTCACGATCAGCATCGGCGGCGCGTTTGCACCGCAATGGGTGCGCACCTCGCCGATCCTTTGGTGCGAGCGCGCCGACCGCCAGCTCTACCGTGCCAAGGCTTCGGGCCGCAACCTGGTGTGCCTGGAGCCGAGTGCAGTGAGCGTGGTCAGCGCCGAAGAAAAGGGCATGTTGTTCGCCACCTCGCAATTCCAGGACTTTGAATGAACCTGCCGCCAACGGCCTCGGCCAAGCCCAGCGCGACTGCCGGTGCGCGCATCACCGCCGTGACCAGCGGCAAGGGCGGTGTTGGCAAGACCTTTGTCAGTGCCAACCTCGCCGCCGCGCTGTCCCGCCAGGGTGAGCGCGTGCTGGTGCTCGACGCCGACCTCGGCTTGGCCAACCTGGACGTGGTGCTCAACCTGCAACCCAAGATCACGCTGCACGAAGTCTTCACCGGCAAATGTTCGCTCGACGACGCGATCCTGCCGGCGCCGGGTGGTTTTTCGGTGCTGCTCGCCGGCTCCGGCATGGTCGAATATTCGCGCCTCACGCCCGAAGTGCGCGAGCAGTTGCAGAAGGTCGTGCAAGACGTCGTGCCGCGCTTCGATCGGGTGTTGCTCGATACCGGTGCCGGCATCTCCGACGTTGTGCTGTACACCGTTTCGCTGGCTGACGACGTGCTCATCGTGGCCACACCCGAGCCGACGTCGATGACCGATGCCTACGCCACGATCAAGGTGCTGGCCACGACGCAGTCGCGCCGCAGCGTGCAACTCGTCGTCAACCAGGTGCGCAAGAGCGGCGAGGGGCGCACCGTGCGCCACCAGCTGCAGCAGGTCGTCGACCGTTATGTCAACCCGGGGCTGGATTCGCCGCTGCACATCGAGCTGCTCGGCGAAGTGCCTGCCGACCCGGCGGTGCGCGACGCCGTGGTGCGCCGCGAACTGGTGCTCGAGATGGCGCCCGGCGCGCCGGCATCGACGGCCGTTGCGGCGCTGGCCACGCGACTGCGCGGCGGCTGATGTTTCGCCGCGATCACGGCTGCAACGCGCATCAGCCGACGAGCAGCACGATGAGCGCCCCGGCGCCGCCCTGCGGCCCGCTGGCCTGCGCAAAAGCCACCACCTCGGCGCACTGTGCCAACCAGCGCTGGACCTTGGCCTTGAGCACCGGTTGCCGCCCGGGCGAGCCGATGCCCTTGCCGTGTACGACACGCAGGCAGCGGTCGCCACGACGGCCGGCGTCGCGTACAAAAGCGGCCAGCGCTTCGCGGGCTTCGTCGCGGCGCAGGCCGTGCAGGTCGATCTGCGCCTGGATCGCCCACTGACCGCGCCGCAGCCGCACCACGACATCGGCGTTGACGCCCGGCCGGCGGAAGCTCAGGCCGTCGTCGGTGAGCAGCAGCGACTCGACATCCACCTCGTCAGACATCGCCTCGGCCAGCGCCGCACGTTCGTCGGCTTCGCGTTGCCGCGGCTGCGGCGCGGGCTGCGCGCGCTGGATGTTGGCCAGGCCGCTGTCGGGCAGGCGCTGCACCGGGCCGAGCTGCGCGGCGACTGCGCTGGCAAATTGATCGCGGATTTTCGCTTGCTCTTGCTCGTGTTCGCGCAGCGCATGCAAGCGCTGCGCCTCGGCCGCGCTTGCAAGCTCGCGGGCGCGGGCCACGGCGGCGGCCTGCGCCGCAGCGCGGTCACGTGTCTTGAGCATCGCCCCAAGGGCTTCAAAATCCTTCAGCCGCTGGGTCACAGCAGGCCCCGTTCGGCGAACGAAAGCACCGCACCCTGGCCGACGACAAGATGGTCGAGCACACGCACATCGACGAGCTGCAGCGCGGCCTTGAGCATCGCGGTGACGTTTTCATCGGCGCGCGAAGGCTCGGCCGCGCCCGACGGGTGGTTGTGCATCAGCACCACCGCGCCGGCGTTGAGCGCCAGCGCTTCCTTGACGACTTCGCGCGCATGCACGCTGGTGTGGGTCAGGCTGCCGCGGAACAAGGTCTTCATCTCGATCAGGCGGTGCTGCGCATCGAGAAACAAGAGCGCAAAAACCTCGTGCTGCAAACCCGCGAGATGCAGCATCGCGTAGTCCTTGACCTTCTGCGGCGTATCGAACAAGGGCGTGGTTTTCAGCTCCTGCGCCAGCGAGCGCCGCGCAATTTCGAGCACTGCGGCGACCAGCGCGCGTTTGGCCGGCCCGATGCCCTTGATGCGTTTCAGGTCAGCCGGCTGGGTGCGCAGCAGCCCGCTCAGGCCCTTGAACTCGTCGAGCAGGGTTTGCGAAAGTTCGAGCACGCCGCGGCCCTTGATACCGGTGCGCAGCAACAGCGCCAGCAGTTCGACATCGGCCAGTGCTGCCGGGCCGCGCTGCAGCAGTTTTTCGCGCGGTCGCGCGTCGGGCGGCAAATCCTTCAACGACATGGCGGCCTCGTAGAATCGGGCCAGTCTAGCGCCAGCCTTGTGGCGCGCCCGCGCAAAGCCTGCGTTGCCCTTTGTTTGCTTCGACCGCCCCCTTGATTGCCGCCGTGACCGCGACCGTGAACAGCACCGTGAACAGCACCATGACCAGCGCAGCGACCACCATCGAGCCGGGTTCTTTCCTGACCCTGCACTATCGCCTTTGTGGGCCGGATGGCGCTGACCTGATCAATACCTTTGCCGACAAGCCGGCGACGCTGTCGCTCGGTGCGGGGCAGCTCGCGCCGGCCATCGAAGCGCGCCTGCTCGGCCTGCAAGAAGGTGCCCGGCGCTCATTTGATCTTGATGAGGGTGAGGCGTTCGGGCCGCGCAACCCCGAGATGCTGCAACGTGTGAAGCTCGCGCTGCTGCACGAACTGGGCGACGCCGACGCGCGGTATGGCGTCGGCGATGTGGTGCAGTTCCCCACCCCCGACGGCCAGGGCCAATATGCCGGCGTCGTGCGCGAGCTCGGGCCCGATTGGCTGCTCTTCGACTTCAACCACCCGCTGGCCGGCGAGCGCGTGCTGTTTGAAGTCCAGGTGCTGGGGGTGTTGTGATGAATTCGCCGACGCCCGCACGCACCTCAACAAGCGCATCCATCACGGCATCCACAACGGCACCCGTCGACATGGACGTACTGCTCGCCGAGCCGCGCGGTTTTTGTGCCGGTGTCGACCGCGCGATCGAGATCGTCGAACGTGCGCTGACCAAATTTGGCGCGCCGATCTACGTGCGCCACGAGATCGTGCACAACACCTACGTCGTCAACGACTTGAAGGCCAAGGGCGCGATCTTCATCGAAGAGCTGGCTGATGTACCGCCCGGCGCGACCCTGGTCTTCAGCGCCCACGGCGTGAGCAAGGCGGTGCGCGACGAGGCCGATGCGCGTGGGTTCCATGTCTTCGACGCGACCTGCCCGCTGGTGACCAAGGTCCATGTCGAAGTCGCCAAGCTGCACAAGCTGGGATTCGAGTTCATCATGATCGGCCACAAGGGCCACCCCGAGGTCGAAGGCACGATGGGGCAGCTGACCGAAGGCATCTACCTCGTCGAAGACGTTGCCGATGTCGCCGGCGTGCAACCGCGCGGCGAGAAGCTTGCGGTGGTCACCCAGACCACGCTTAGCGTCGACGACGCGGCCGAGATCCTGGCCGAGGTCAAGCGCCGCTTCCCGCATGTGCAAGAGCCCAAGCAGCAGGACATCTGCTACGCGACGCAGAACCGGCAGGACGCGATCAAGGTGCTCGCGCCGGTGGTCGATATCGTCATCGTCGTCGGCAGCCAGAGCAGCAGCAACAGCAACCGGCTGCGCGAACTCGCGCAGCGCCTGGGCACGCCGGCGTACATGGTCGATGCGGCTGACGACCTGCGCGCCGAATGGTTTGAAGGCCGCCAGCGTGTCGGCCTGACCGCCGGTGCATCGGCGCCCGACATCCTGGTGCAGCAGGTCATTGCCCAGCTGCGCCAGCTTGGCGCGGTCAGCGTGCGCACGCTCGACGGTGTGCAGGAAAAGGTGCATTTCCCGCTGCCGCTGGGCCTGGGCGACAAAAGCATGGCCGAGGTCGCCGCGTCACGATCGTGAATGCCGGCCTTGCCGACCCTGGCCGCAGGGCGAGGCTAACCCGGCACCTGAGCCACACCGCAGCCGCCGCCAGCGCCGCGGGCATCCGCATCGAAGATCCAGAGATTCAGACATTCAATAGAGACCCACCATGCTCGACATCAACCTGTTGCGCCGTGACCTGCCCGGCGTCGTCGCGCTGCTCAACGCGCGCAAAAACCCGCAGCCCTTTCTGGACGTCACCCGTTTCAGCGCGCTCGAAGCCGAGCGCAAGACGATCCAGACCCAGAGCGAGACTCTGCAGGCGCAGCGCAACGCCGCCAGCAAACAGATCGGCCAACTCAAAGGCCGGGGTGAAGATGCCAGCGCGTTGATGACCAGCGTGGCCGGCGTCGGTGATGAACTCAAGGCCGCGGCCGAGCGGCTCGAAGCGATCCAGGCCGAGCTGCACACGATCCTGATGAGCCTGCCGAACCTGCCCCACGCCAGCGTGCCGCTGGGCGCGGACGAAAGCGGCAACGTCGAGGTCAGGCGCTGGGGGCAGCCGCGGCAGTTCGACTTTGTGGTCAAGGACCATGTCGACCTCGGCGTGCCGCTGGGCATCGACTTCGATACCGGCGCCAAGCTGTCGGGCTCGCGCTTCACTTTTCTGCGCGGGCCCGCGGCGCGCCTGCACCGGGCGTTGGCGCAGTTCATGCTCGATGTGCAGACCCTGGAACACGGTTATACCGAGTGCTACACACCCTACATCGTCAACCGCGAAGTGCTCGAAGGGACCGGGCAGTTGCCGAAATTCAAGGACGACATGTTCTGGGTCTACCGTGGCAGCAGCGGTGGCAGCGACGGCGCGGCCGGTGGCGCGGCGCAGACCGAGCAGTACCTGATCTCGACGAGCGAAATTTCGCTCACGAATACGGTACGCGGCGAGATTCTCGAGACCGCCGCGCTGCCGATCAAGCTGACCGCGCACAGCCCCTGTTTCCGTTCTGAAGCCGGCAGCGCCGGGCGTGATACCCGCGGCATGATCCGGCAACACCAGTTCGACAAGGTCGAGATGGTGCAGATCGTGCAGGCGCAAGCCAGCTACGCCGTGCTCGAGCAGATGGTCGGCCATGCCGAGGCGATCCTCCAAAAACTCGAGCTGCCGTACCGCGTCGTCGCGCTGTGTGCTGGCGATACCGGTTTTGGCAGCACCAAGACCTACGACTTGGAAGTCTGGCTGCCGGCGCAGGATACGTTTCGCGAGATCAGTTCGTGCAGCAACTGCGAAGCCTTCCAGGCGCGACGCATGCAGGCGCGGGTGCGCACCGCGCCGGGCAAAACCGAGCTGGTGCACACGCTGAATGGCTCGGGTCTGGCGGTCGGGCGCGCGCTGGTGGCAGTGATCGAAAACCACCAGCAGGCCGACGGCAGCATCACCATTCCCGCGGCACTGCGGCCCTATCTCGGCGGCCTGGAGGTGTTGAAAGCATGACTACGGACGCGCATATCACAAGCGTTGCCGACCGGCTGCTCGCCGCCTACGACGGCGCGTATCTGATCGACCTGCCATCGGCGCAGCCGCCCGGGCTGACGCTGACGCAAGCCTACGCCGTATCGCAGCGCATCGCGCAGTTGCGCCAGGCACGCGGCGAGCGCCGCGTCGGCTGGAAGATCGGATTCACCAATCGCAGCATCTGGGCGCGTTATGGTGTCGACGCGCCGGTCTGGGCGCCGGTGTGGAGCAGCACGGCGGCGTTGATCGGCGGCGATGGCGGCAGCGGCGGTCGCAGCGCCGACGGCAACACCAATAACAACAACCACAGCGAGATGACGCTGTCCCTGGCCGGCCTGAGCCAGCCGCGGCTGGAGCCGGAGATCGTCTTCGGGTTCGAGCAGGCACCGCGCGCCGGCATGGCGTTGCACGAACTTCAGGCCTGCATCAACTGGGTCGCGCATGGCTTCGAGATCGTGCACACCCACTATGCCGATTGGCGCTTCACGCCGCCCGATGCGGTGGCCGATCTCGGTCTGCATGGCCGCCTTTGCATCGGCCCGCGTGTGCCGGTGCAAGGCTGGGCCATGCTGGCGGCCGACCTGTCGGCGCTGCAAGTTGAGTTGCTGCAGGGCGGCGTGGTCAAGGACCAGGGCCGCGGCGCGGTCGTGCTCGACGGCCCGCTGCATGCGCTGCGACACTGGATCAATACGATGGCCGTGACGACACCCTGGTGGCAGGTCGCCGCCGGCGACTGGGTCACTACCGGCACGATCACCGATGCCTGGCCGCTGCTGCCCGGCCAATGCTGGCAGACACAGCTGTCGGACCTACGGCTGTCGGCGCTGACGCTGCGCACCGTGGCATGAGCCGGGGTTTGATCCGGTGTCTGCGCCTTCGCGATCAGCGCGCGAGCTCTGTGGCGTGTCGCTGTGTTGCGTTCATGTCCCTCGTCCGGGCTGCGCCCGTCCTCCTCCATTACTTCACTCCACACAGCGACCCGCCACAGCGCTCCGGGGACGGCCGCGGCGGCCCGGGCGGTGCACTACAATCGCGCCCTTCCCGCAGCAGACCCCGGGAGCATCAGGAAAGGTGGCAGAGTGGTCGATCGCGCCGGACTCGAAATCCGGTTCACGGGTCTCCCGTGACGAGGGTTCGAATCCCTCCCTTTCCGCCAATTCGCACACGCCCGCATCGCGGGCGTTTTGCTTTCTGCCGGCCACCGCAGGGCGGCCGTTGACAATCGCCGATTGCGGCATCAAGTCGCCGGAGTGCCTTCGTGAGTGACACCTTCGTCCTGACCTTTTCCTGCCCCGACCGCACCGGCATCGTGCATGCGGTGACCGGCCTGCTTGCAGAATACGGCGGCAATATCGTCGAGGCGGCGCAGTACAACGTCCAGGATACCGGGCGCTTTTTCATGCGTGTGCAGTTCACGCTGCCGCCGTTGCCCGCGCCTGCCGATGCCGCAGCGGCGCTGCGCCTGGCGATCGCTGCGCTGGGCGAGCGTTTGCAGATGAACTGGGCGCTGAATGAGGCCACGCGCCCGATGCGCAGCATCATCATGGTCTCCAAGCTCGGCCATTGCCTGAACGACCTGCTGTTCCGCTGGCGCAGTGGCTTGCTGCCGCTGGACATCCGCGCCGTGGTCTCGAACCACCGCGATTTTTACCAGCTCGCGGCGTCGTACAACATTCCTTTCCACCATGTCCCGGTGACAACCGGGACCAAGGCGCAGGCCGAAGCCAAGCTGCTCGAACTGGTCGCGCAAGAGGAGGTTGAACTTGTCGTGCTGGCGCGTTACATGCAGGTGCTGTCAGACCCGCTGTGCCGCGCGCTCGAGGGCCGGGCGATCAATATCCATCACTCGTTTTTGCCCAGCTTCAAGGGTGCGAGGCCGTATCACCAGGCGCATGACCGCGGCGTCAAGATCATCGGCGCGACGGCGCACTTCGTGACCGGCGATCTCGACGAGGGGCCGATCATCGAGCAGGACATTTCGCGGGTCGACCATGCCTGCGATACGCAGCAGCTGACGACGATGGGGCGTGATATCGAAAGCGCAGTGCTCGCCCGCGCCGTCACCTGGCATGCGCGCCACCGCGTGCTGCTCAACGGTCACAAGACGGTGGTCTTCAAGTAGGTGGCGGGTCGCACCCCAACGGATTGCCATTTCTGGTCAGGGCAATCCGAGCGGCAGCGCGGCGGCGGTGCCTGCGTTCTCCGGCCCACGCTCGCGGGATGCGCCTTTGTCACTGGTGCGCCGTGCCATCAACACCGGCGTCAGCGACCCAACGGCGTGTCGAC